>NZ_RJTZ01000241.1:0-2045 GCF_024343515.1 Aquitalea sp. S1-19
CCCGTGCCAGCCCCTCCTCGCCCAGAATGTTTTCGATGAAATCCTTGACCTCGCGTCCCCGCTCGCCGATCAGGCCGACCACCACCACATCGGCGCGGGTAAAGCGCGCCATCATACCCAAGAGCACCGACTTGCCAACACCGGAGCCGGCAAACAGACCCAGACGCTGGCCACGCCCCACCGTCAGCAGGCCGTTGATGGCCCGCACGCCGACATCCATCACCTCGCGCACCGGTGTGCGCGCCAGCGGGTTCAATGGTTGGCTATACAGCGGCGCCCAGGCATCCGGGACAATCGCCCCCTTGCCATCCAGCGGCCGGCCCAGCGCATCCAGCACCCGCCCCATCAGCCCCATGCCGACCGGCACTTGCCGCCCCTGACTGGCACCCGTATGCGCCAACATGGCTTTTTGCCCGTAAACAGGGGGAAAGGCCGTGCGCAGGGGTTCGACCAGGGCACCGGGCAACAAACCGTGAATATTGGCAACCGGCATCAGATAGAGGTGCTCGCCGGAAAAGCCCACGACTTCGGCTTCTACCGTATGCCCGCCGCCCACATGAATCAGACAGGCGCTCCCCACCGGTTGCTTGAGCCCGACCGCCTCCATCACCAGACCAGTGACACGGGTCAGATGACCTTGAGCACGCCATGTCGGTGCAGCGGCCAGCACCTGACGGCAGGCTTGCAACTGCGTCAGCTGCCGCTCAAGCCAGTCACTCATCCGGCTGCCCGGCAACAGCCAACCCCAAAGCGGCGCGCAAGGCTGACTGACGGGTTTCCAAGGACAAGTCAAAGTGCGCCAGCTGCGTTTCAATCATGCAGCCACCACGGCTAATGGCCGCATCCTGCAACCACTTGATATGGCTCTTCGGATACTCCTGACTCAAAAAGTGCTCGAGCACCTGTGCATCCTCAGGATGTACCCGTACCCGGATCTGTGACAGCTCGCCAACGGCAGAAGCCAGCGCCTCGCGCACCAAGCCTTCCAATGCCTGCGGCGCATGAACAAAATGCGCCAGTGCCAAACGCTCCCCGCACTCGATAGCCAGTGCCACCAGCGTTTGTGACAAGGTGGCCTCCAGATGAGGGAGCTGGTCAGCCAGGGCGCTCGTCAGCTGCGCCAACGGTGCCCATGCCTGCTCGAATTGCGCCCTGACTTCGCCCTGCCCAAGACCCAGGCCTTCGGCATGCCCATCCGCCAATCCCTCGGCGAAACCGGCATCATGGCCGGCTTGCCAGGCTTCCTGATGGATAGCCTCCAGTTCGGCGGCAGTGGGGTAACTCATCGCAGCCGGGACAGACTCAGGCACCTCAGGTTCGGTCGCTAACGACACAGGGGCCTGCATCGTGACCGGGCGCGGCTCGCTGGCAGACGCAAGCACCGCGTCCAGCAGATCGCGTGTTGCTTGCGCGTCATCCACCACAGTTTGCACCGCGATGCCTACAGGCTCGGGCGCAGGCTCTTCCACAGGCTTTTTGGCAAGCGCAACTGAAGCGCCCAGCGCACCGGGCTGCCAGCTGGTCCAGGCACCCAGAGTTTCCGCAGAGATAATGGGATTACTCGACAAGGCCCTCATCCCCCCCTTTGCTTGCCAGCACAATCTGGCCTTCGTCAGCCAGCTTGCGCACTATCTTGAGAATCTCTTTTTGCTCACCCTCAACCTCGGACAACTTGACCGGCCCTTTGGATTCGAGATCGTCACGCAGCATTTCGGCAGCACGCTGCGACATATTCTTGAAGATTTTCTCGCGCATTTCCGGCGTTGTCCCCTTCAGGGCAATCACCAGCGAGTCGGACTGCACCTCGCGCAAGATGGTCTGGATAGCGCGGTCATCGATATCCAGCACTTCGTTCAGTTCGCGCAGCGCTTGCGGCTGCACGCCCTCCAGCGTCGCGGTACGGATCAGCACCTCATTGCGCATGCGCTCGGGGAAACTTGCCAGAATTCCGCTGGACTGATCCGGCTCCAGATGGACCAAAATGGTAGCAATAATCTGCGGATGTTCATTACGGATCAGATCGGCAGGCTGGACTGATCCGGCTC
>NZ_RJTZ01000242.1:0-2032 GCF_024343515.1 Aquitalea sp. S1-19
TGAGGTTGTGGCCGACCTGAAAGACAAGCTGGGCAGCCGCTGGACGCGCCAGTATGAAGACGCGGCACGCATGTTTGCCGAGCTGACCAGCAGTGACGACTTCGTCGAGTTCCTGACCTTGCCAGGCTACGACTACCTCGACTAAGCCCCTGCATATCTGGCGGCAAGCCAGAACACGCAACGGCCACAGCAAGTCTGTGGCCGTTGTTCTTTACCTATACCAAACGCACAAGCGCACTCCCGGATTCATTACTCCCACCCTTGCCGCAGCGCAGCAATAAATTAACCATCATATTTCAAGCTCACTCAAAAAATACAATTTTCATCGCGCAAACCGCAACGCATAAGCAATTTTATTAAAATAAAACCGCATTTGTAAGCATAAAAACCTAATAAGCAAAAAACAGCACCCGTCGTTTTGCCATAAGATTGCAGACAAAATCCAATCTTTATCTGTTTACGACGAGATCAACACCATGCGCCTATCCCTCCGTCCCCTGCTCGTTTCGCTGCTCGCTATCGGAGCATTCGGCTCAGCCTTTGCAGCCGATATGAAATCGGTTGCCATCACTGCCATTGTTGACCATCCGGCGCTGGATGCTGCCCGCAAAGGCGTGGAGGACGAACTGAAGGCAGCCGGCTACCAGAACGGCAGCAATCTCAAGCTGCAATACCAGAGCGCACAAGGCAATACCGCAACAGCAGGCCAAATCGCGCGCAAATTCGTCGGCGACAAGCCCGACGCCATCGTCGCGATCGCCACACCGAGCGCACAGGCCGTCGCCGCCGCAACGCGCAATGTCCCCGTGGTCTTTATTGCCGTTACCGACCCGGTCGCCGCCAAACTGGTGCCTTCATGGAAGGCTTCGGGCAGCAATATCACCGGCGTATCCGACCGGTTGCCGATAGCGGCTCAGGTTGACCTGATCCAGAAAATCCATCCGGCCGCCAAAAAAATCGGCATGGTCTACAGCCCGGGCGAAGTCAACTCGGTCATTGTGGCGCGCGAACTGAAAACCGAACTGGGCAAACGCGGCATGACGCTGGTGGAGTCGGCCGCCGCGCGCAGCGTGGATGTCGCCCCCGCAGCCAAGAATCTGGCAGGCAAGGTCGATGCCATCTACACCAGCACCGACAATAATGTGGTGTCGACTTACGAGTCGCTGGTGGCCGTCGCCAACCAGAGCAAGATGCCGCTGATTGCTTCTGACCCTGATTCGGTCAAGCGCGGAGCCATCGCCGCACTTGGGCAGAATTATTACGATATCGGCCGTCAGGCCGGCCGCATCGTGGTGCGCATCCTCAAGGGTGAGAAAGCCGGCAGCATCGCGCCACAAATGGGCAACAAGCTGTCACTGACGCTCAACCCGGCTGCAGCACAAAAGCAGAACATCAACCTGAGCCCGGCCCTGCTTAAGAGCGCCGCCGAAATCGTCAAATAAGTGCTGGCCGTAGCCGCCTGTTCCCTGCTGCTACGGCTAAAACCGTTTCTGCCCACGCACGACAAGCCATGCCGCAGAAGTATGGCAAACACAAAGAAAGCCACCAACCATGTCCGTCATTGCCCTGATGGGAGCACTGGAAATCGGCCTGATCTTCGCCCTGGTTGCATTGGGCGTGCTGATTTCCTTTCGCATTCTGAATTTTCCCGACCTGACTGCCGATGGCAGCTTCCCGCTGGGCGGCGCACTCTATGTACAGACCCAGGGTGGTGCCGATATCTCGATGGGCATCGGCACCATCGTGGTCGGGCTGGCGGCGGTCATTATCGGCGAAACGCTGATTCCGTCACGCAAGCTGTGGGTCATCACGCTGGCGACAGTACTGGGTGCCCTGCTCTATCGCATACTGATCGCGCTGGCACTCAACGCCGATTTTATCGGCCTGGCCGCGCAGGATCTGAACCTGATCACCGCACTTCTGGTTGGCTTTGCCTTGGTGCTGCCGCTGATCAAGACCAAGTTCAAAACACTGACCGGAGGACTGGCCAAATGATGCGCGCCGACAATCTGCAAAAAACCTTCAACCCGGG
>NZ_RJTZ01000243.1:0-2016 GCF_024343515.1 Aquitalea sp. S1-19
GGATAAAAAAATGGATGCATGAAGTGTTGACAGGCTTCGGAAAATCCTTATAATTCGCATTCTCTTGAAGACGGCAACGTTAGCAAGACAAGAAATGTGATGCGGGAATAGCTCAGTTGGTAGAGCGCAACCTTGCCAAGGTTGAGGTCGCGAGTTCGAGCCTCGTTTCCCGCTCCAGTTATTAGGAATAAACGCAAGTTTGTTCCCACCCCTTATGGCGGGGTAGCAAAGTGGTTATGCAGCGGCCTGCAAAGCCGTCTACGCCGGTTCGATTCCGACCCCCGCCTCCAGTCAAAGCCCCGTAAACATTGAGTTTGCGGGGCTTTTTCTTATTTTCTTTGTGTAGTCGCACGCGCCGCATGTTGCGCTAAGTCCTTGTTTCTTGCTCTCGTGCCACTCTGAAAAAGTGGCATGCTGCGCGTAGACTATAGTTTTTGCCGTCTACGGGAATTGTCATGGCCACCAAGCGCTTACGCTCCAGCGGAAACTGGGAATTCATTGTTCGGCGCAAGGGTATTTTGCCCAAGCCAGCTACGTTCACATTTACCAACGAGGCCGAAGGCGACGCCTATTGCCTCCGCCTTGAGTCGCTACTTGATCGCGGCATCGTTCCTGATGACCTGCTCGACCAGAAGCCGCACCTCGCCACCATTGCCGATGCGATCCGCGGCTACCTGATTGCCGTTGATGTATCCGCAGCCGATAGGCCGGTGCTTGGTGTGCTGCTCGATAGGGTAGGCGGTGCCACGCTGACCGCTGTCGATTACGCATGGGTCGAATCATGGGTGCGCAGCATGAAGCAAACCCAGCAGCTCGCCCCATCATCCATCCGCCACTATGTTGGCGCGCTGGCGCGCTGTCTCGACTGGGTAACGCGCAGTGCTGGCAGCGTGTTCATCTCCAATCCGCTGCGCCAGCTGCCGCGCCGCTACGCGAACTACACCCCGAGCGATGCGGCCGTGCTGCGTGGCGACGATGGCAAGGCGACGATCCCCAGCGATATTGCCCGCGACCGGCGACTAAACCCTGGCGAAGAGGCGGCCATTCGCGCCATGCTCGCCGGCGCCACGCCAGAAGGACGCGAACGCCCGCTAGCGCTCAAATGGCAGGGTGCGCTGGAATGCCTGTTTGACCTGGCGCTTGAAACGGCCATGCGCATGCGTGAAATCTACACACTGGAGCTTTCGCAGATTGACCTTGAGAAACGCACCATCTTTCTGGATAAAACCAAGAATGGCGACAAGCGGCAAATTCCGCTCTCCAGCGTGGCGCTGGCGGTTCTGGCGCGCTATCGCGAGCAAGTCGAAAGCGGCACCCGCGGCATGGCCGGCTTTAGTCTGAGCCGTGGCCGGCTATTTCCCTGGCTAAGCAATACCGATGCCGCTGGACTCAGACGCATCACCTCGCTTCTGTCCGCACAGTTTTCCCGCGTGTTTGAGGTGTCCGGCTGTGCCGACCTCAAGTTTCACGACCTGCGGCATGAGGCCACCAGCCGCCTATTCGAGCGTACCAAGATGTCCGACCTGCAAATTGCCAAGGTGACCGGCCACCGCGACCCGCGCATGCTGGCACGCTACGCAAACCTGCGCGGCTCGGATCTGGCTGATCTGATGTGGTAATGCAAAACGGGCCAGATATGGCCCGTTGTGTTGTTTAGTATGGATATTCGCCCTTACTGGCGGCGTGCTTCTGGCCTCCGTAGCTGCTGCGTGCCGGTTGTCTCGGTGGTTTATTGCTGTCCGCTGGCTGCTGCGCATCGTCGCGTTTCCCGCCTTGCATGCTCACTTCATTGATGCGCACATCTGGCGACAGGCGCTTAATACCGTCCCTATCTGTCCATTCGCGCAGTGTCAGCTGGCCGTATACTGTCACCTGCTGCCCTTTGATCAAATAGGGCAGTAGCGCCTCGGCGCGCTTACCCCACACCTGGCAGCCAAACCAGTTGGTGGTCTTTTTTTCGCCAAAGCCGATATCGCTGGCCACGCGAAACGACAGCACCGCATCGCCGCCCTGGGT
>NZ_RJTZ01000244.1:0-1986 GCF_024343515.1 Aquitalea sp. S1-19
TGTTGCGGCTGTTCGCGAAATACGGCAGGGTCCAGCAGTTTTTGTGTCAACTCGGCCTGCTCGCCTTCCAGTGCGGCAATTTCATCCGGCAACTGGGTCAGCTCGCGCGTTTCATTAAACGATAGTTTGTTGCGGCTGGCCTTGTTGCGTTCGGCCTTGGCTGTGCTGGCGGCTACCGGCTTGGCTGTGGCTTCGGCGCGGTCATGGCTGACCAGAAACACGGTGCCTGCGTACTGGGTGATCAGTTCTTCCAGCAACTCAAGCGTATCGATATCCAGATCGTTGGTCGGTTCATCCAGCACCAGCACATTGGCCGGGCGGGTAAACAGGCGTGCCAGCAGCAGGCGGTTGCGCTCGCCACCGGACAGCGATTTGACCGGGCTGCGCGCACGCGCAGGCTCGAACAAAAAGTCTTCCAGATAGCTCATCACATGCTTTCTGTGGCCGGCGACTTCGATAAAGTCGTTGCCCTGGCTGATGACGTCGGCCACGCTCATTTCTTCGTCCAGCTGGGTGCGGAACTGGTCGAAGTAGGCAATATCAAGTTTGGTGCCGCGCTTGATGTCGCCGCTATCGGCTTCCAGCTCCCCCAGAATCAGCTTGAGCAAGGTGGTTTTGCCGGCGCCGTTGCGGCCGATCAGGCCGACGACTTCGCCTGCCTCCAGGGAAAAATCGACACGGTCCAGTAGGGCGTGGTGTCCGAAGGCAAGGCAAGCCTTCTCGACAGAAATGAGGGCCATGGATGGCTCGCTGGGTAGTTTGGGATGGCGCGATTGTAGCACGCCATGCGCGCCTGCCTTCGCTACGCCGTGCTAGCCATGTACAATGCGCGCCGTGATGGCCTGCCTTTAATTTTCCGCCATCGCGTTTTGCCCGTCACCCAAGGATAAACCATGTATTTCGTTGATCGCTCCGTCGCCATTATCAAACCGCGCGCGCCTTTTCTTGCGTGGCTGCGTACCGTATCCGGCGAGGACATGATAGATCTGACGCTGGACAGCCTGCGTGCCGACTGTACCGCCATGCTTTTGCCCGAGTTTGACGAGCCGGAGCAGGCGGTTGCCTATATCGACGAAATGGCCGAGCAGCTATTCCGTATGGAGCTGGCCAGCTGGCACGAAGACGAGTCGGCCTGGCCTGCTGATATCTCGCTGCTGGCGTTCTGGCAGTGGTTCGATGTCGAGTTCCACAGCATGGTGCTGGACAGCGTGGACGCCGATATTCTGAATACGCCGACGACCGAGCTGTAAGCTGGCATGGCGCTGCGGCCGTTTCGCGTGACTTTACGCCGGTCGCTGCTGGCGCTGCTGCTGTTTTGCCTGCTGGCCTCAAGCCTTGCGCTGGCGGTGCTGTACTGCAATGGACCGTGGGTCCTGCTGCTACTGGATGCAGCCTTGCTGCTGGCTTGCCTGCAAAGCGAGGGCTGGCTCGCCAATCGCCGCCGGCCCTTGTGTCTGGACGTCAGCGCCTCGGGCGTACTGAGCGCGGTTTTTCCGGATAGGAGCGAGCTCTGGCTGCTGGATGGCAATAGCCGCAGCAGTCCATGGCTGAGTGTCGTGATGGCACATGCCGGCAGTCAAAGGCGCAGGCTCACGCTATGGCCGGACAGCGCAGACGCCGATGCCTTGCGTAAGCTGCGCGTCTTTTTGCGCTGGCAGCCGGATGCGCGCAGGCCCTGATCCTCCCCCGACCCCATAATGAGAGTTGTCACCATGATGATACCCAACGCCAGTTCCACGCTTGAACAGTGGCTTGCCTATCTGGAAGCCGCCCACCCGGTCACTATCGATATGGGACTTGCCCGGGTGAGTGCGGTCAAGGCTGCCATGCAGCTGGATACCGATTTCCCCGTGGTCTTGATAGGCGGCACCAATGGCAAGGGTTCGGTCGCAGCCATGCTGTCGACCATCCTGAATCGCGCCGGCTTCAAAGTGGGCACCTATACCTCGCCGCATATCAATGACTACAACGAACGCGTCGCGATCG
>NZ_RJTZ01000245.1:0-1960 GCF_024343515.1 Aquitalea sp. S1-19
GCAGACCGGCAGGCCTATCTATTGCGCCACTGGCTGGGGTTCAGTCCGCAACAAGCGGCACAAAGCATGGCACTTTCGTCCCGCGCCCTTGCCCGGCATGAGCACGCTGGCCGCCATGCCCTGCATACTCTGCTCTCACTGAAGGGCCTGAGCCTGCCAGCAGGCTACGCCAGTCTGGATGCCGCCATCTGCGCCGTATTGACCGCTGCCCTGCCCAAGGATGAGGTTCAGCTACCAGATCTGTGTCTGGCGGCACTGGATGCCGCCGAACTCCATGCCTCGCGCCGGTTTGCCCGCCTGCGCCCGTGGCTGGCGCTCAATCTGCACCCCCTGCGCCGCGCGGCGTTCGCCTTGCTGCTGGCAGTCCTGATCAGTACCGGTCTGCCGCAACTGCCATGGCAAACGCAGACAGACAGTTCGGATGACACCGCCTTGCTAGCCGATAGCTGGCCACTGGACACCCTGCTCGATCCGGCACTGGAGAAAAATCATGACTAGATGCCTGCTACTGTGTGCCTGCCTGTATGCCCTGCAAGCCAGCGCAGGTACACCCGCCTCGCCCGACTGGAACGAACTGGCCGAACACGAGCGCCAATTGCTTGCCCCGCTGGCGCGCGACTGGAACCGCTACTCCGCCCCCAAAAAACAGGACATGCTGGCCTTGGTACCGGATGGCGTCACGCTGCCGCCGGCCAAGCGTGCCCGCCTGCAAAGCCGGCTCAAACGCTGGGCCGAGCTCACGCCGGCACAGCGCCAGCTGGCAAGACAGAACTGGCGCAAATTGCAGGCCATGTCGCCCGCACAACAGCAATACTGGCGCCAGCAGCACACACCGGGCTCACTGGCTCCACGCTGAACCTGCGGCCCCCACAATCATTCAGGTAGAATATCGTCCTCTCTCTTGCGCCCGGATACTGCATGCCCGCCCACCCAGCTCTACCCACAGCCCGCCGCACGCTGGCCGCCTTGCTGTATGAAGTGCTGCTCACCGCAGCCGTACTTTTGGCGATCGCCACTCTGCTGACCCCCCTCAAGGCCGTGCTGGGCGCAAGCCCGCTGGCCGAGTTGCTGTTCCGCCTTTTGCTGGCCGGCCTGCTGTTTGCCTATTACGGCTGGTGCTGGGTCAAGGGCGGACAGACGCTGGCGATGAAAACCTGGCGTCTGAAGCTGGTGCGTGCCGATGGCGCGGCGCTTGACTGGCCGCTGGCTTTGCGCCGCTACCTGATTGCGCTGGCGCTGTTTGTCGGCGTGCCGGCGCTGGCCTATGCAGGCTGGAGCCGCAGTCTGGGAGAAAGCGCGCCTTTCTGGCTCGCCCTGGTCTGGTTGCCGCTACCCTTTATCGCCCGCGGCATAGACCCGGAAAAACGCAGCCTGCACGACAGGCTGGCCGGAACACGGGTGGTGTGCCTGAAGTAAGTGCATGACAGGGAAGGGGGAACGCCCCATTCCCCATTCCCCATTCCCCATTCCCCCTCTATACTTGCGCCCCGACGGAGCGGGTGCCGGATATCTGCCGGCTGCCCGCCTAGCGCCTGACTGTAGCTCAGGTTTTGCCCACCTTAATCTCTCCGGAAATCACGCATGCTGGAAAAGCTATTCCACATCCGTGCGCAAGGCTCGTCCGTGCGCACCGAAATCCTCGCCGGTTTCACCACCTTCCTCACCATGTCGGCCATCCTGTTCGTCAACCCGGACATCCTCGCCGCCGCCGGCATGGACCATGGCGCCGTGTTCGTCGCCACTTGTCTGGCCGGCGCCATCGGCTGCCTGCTGATGGGCCTCTTAGCCAACTACCCGATCGGCCAGGGGCCGGGCATGGGCATCAACGCTTTCTTCGCCTTCGGCCTGGTCAAGGGCATGGGACTGCCATGGGAGACAGCGCTGGGCGCGGTGTTCCTGTCCGGCATCCTGTTTATTCTGGTGAGCCTGTTCAAGGTGCGCGAGTGGTTCGTCAACGCCA
>NZ_RJTZ01000246.1:0-1909 GCF_024343515.1 Aquitalea sp. S1-19
AGTCATCGCGGTATGTGGTGCCAGCTTGGTGCGCGGCAAGGCGGCGGGGAAGGGAGGAAGTGCATCGCGCAGTTGCGAGACCAGTGCCTCGGCCTTGCTGGCGGTGCCGCTATCGACCATCAGCCACTGGCGGCGCGTATCCAGATAAGCGGTCAGCCGGCCAGAACGGGTGAAGGCGCGCGGCAACAGGTCATCGGTAATCTGCTCTTTTAACTCCAGCTTTTCCTTGCGCCCTATCTTGCGTAGCTCGGTGTTTTCGATCTCGCTGATCTTGGCGTCGAGAAAGTCACGAATCACGCCGGCTGGCAGTACCTTGTCTTCGCGCTTGAGCGCGACCATCAGGCAATCGCGTACCGGATAGACCGGATCGACCAGAAAACCTGCCGGCGGCACCCAGCCCTCACTGAACCAATCCAGACCCGTGCAGTGGGAGAAGGGACGTTTTTCCAGTACTTCCGACAGTTTGCCGGTAGAAGGAATCGAATTTTCGCTTAGGCGATAAAAAGAGAGTTGCTTAAACCACATATTTAATAGATAATGCTCGTCCTCAGAAGCAATTATTGTACCGCAATCAAACGGGTACTGTCACAACTTGGGAAATAAAGTTGAAAGCGGAGTGTGGCGCAGTCCGGTAGCGCACCTGGTTTGGGACCAGGGGGTCCAAGGTTCGAATCCTTGTACTCCGACCATAACTTCAAGTTTTACCAGTGTTGAAACTTCGATAAGTTTGCGGTAGATTTTGACTTGTAAAAATAGTCTTTACCGTAAAAATCGGAGTGTAGCTTAGCCTGGTAGAGCGCTACGTTCGGGACGTAGAGGCCGGAGGTTCGAATCCTCTCACTCCGACCAGAATTCAAAAGCCTTGATCGTTTTAATCATCAAGGCTTTTTTACAAGTTGGTTCGCCGGTATAGCTCAGTTGGTAGAGCAGCGCATTCGTAATGCGAAGGTCGGGGGTTCAACTCCTCTTACCGGCACCATAAAAATTAAGGACTTAGCCCGTCGGGCTAGGTCCTTTTTTATTTCTTCTTTGCCTGTGTAGTGGCAAGCATGATGGATATGCTTTGAGTCCACAGGACAAGGCACGCCAGCGGCCTATACCGGGCCGCTGGCTCATTCTGCTTTATTTCTTTTTTATGGCTGATCCCCGTTCGCCACCGATTCTGCCCATGCCATGGCTTGCAGTTGCAGGCGGTTGACTTGTTCGACGGCGAGCCCAAGCTCACTGGACAGGGTTCGGATACGTTCGTCCTGTTCTTGTTCCAGACCCAAGGTCAGGTTGAGGTAGGGGGTAAACAGGCCGTGGCCGTCAATCAGGACACTGGCGACAGTAGGCGGTAGCGATAAGGGCTGTAGGGCTTCTTTTAGCGGTTGCTGCAGCAGGGCATCGAGCATGGAGAACATGCCGGTCAGAAACAGATGCTCGCATTCCAGCCGGTTTTTGCCGCCTGCCGTGCCCAGGTTCTCCATAAAACGTGCACGCCATAGTGATCGTTCCAGCAAAACCAGACTGCGGTTATCGTCTTTGTTGCTGGTAAACAACAGCAGGGTCAGCCACTTGAACAGGGTTTCCCGTCCGAGTAGCAGCAGGCTTTCATCCAGCGTCGAGATCTTGCGGTTTAAGCCGTTGGCCGGGGAGTTGATAAAGCGCAGCAGTTTGAACAGCAATATCGAGTCGAGCTTGAACTGTTCATTCAGCGCCTTGCTGTCGGCACCGCTGCGCAACAGGCGCAGGATTTCCATCACGCGCAGCCGGCCTGCGTCGGTCTGTACACCCTCTATCTTGCGCACCTGGGTGATGAATGGCCCCTGGAACAGGACAAAGCGTTCGTGTGCAGCACTGCTGCGCAGACAGACTTCGTACGCCTCCATCGAGCTGATATTGCGTGCATACCAGCGTGCTCGCGGGA
>NZ_RJTZ01000247.1:0-1905 GCF_024343515.1 Aquitalea sp. S1-19
GCCATCGTGTTTTTTACACTGCTGGCAGTGGCGGCGCTGACCTCGTCGGTATCGATGCTGGAGCTGATCGCGACGCTGTTCCTCGACGAATTCAAGCTGCCACGCCGGCCGGTGCTGCTGGCGTTAAGCGCAGCCGTGTTCCTGTGCGGCGTGCCGGCATCGCTGTCACTGGGGCCGTGGTCAGACATCAGCGTGTTCGGCAAGAATATTTTCGATGCGATGGATTACAGCGTCAGCAATGTACTGATGCCGTTGTCCGGCATCCTGGTGGCGCTGTTCGCCGGCTGGCGCGTGTGGCCGCTGCTGCGTGAACATTCCGGCCTGAGCGGCCTGCCGCTATGGCTGCTGAAGTGGAACTGCCGCCTGGTCGCACCGCTCTCTATCGCGGCCATTTTGCTGAAAAACCTGTAAGCCTGCATTTGACGCACCGCGCACGTACATGATTTACTTATATTCATGAACCGTTACGCCGTATTTTTTGCGTTTTCCTTTATGGTCCGCCCGCTCAGGGCGGCCGGGACGGTTGCAAGCTTCTGAAATCATGCATTCCGATCGGGCCGCCCACTCAGGCGGCCCGATTTCATTTGGCCGCCAGCCCGACGGAGTCCCCACCGGAACTGGACACTATGCCGCAACACCGCCACAGCTGGGGCTCGCGCCTCGGTTTCATTCTCGCCGCCGCCGGCTCTGCCATCGGACTGGGCGCGATCTGGAAATTCCCCTATGTCGCCGCACAGAACGGTGGCGGCGCCTTTATCCTGCTTTATCTGGCGTTCAGTTTTACCCTCGGCCTCGCGCTGATGGTGGCCGAGATCGCACTGGGCCGCACCACCCGCAGTGGTGCCAGCGTCGCCTATGCCAAGATGGGCGGTCCGCGCTGGCGGCTGGCCGGGCTGCTGGGCGTGCTCGCCGGCTTCGTGCTGTTCTCGTTCTACAGCGTGGTCGGCGGCTGGACCTTTGCCTATCTGGGCTTTGCCCTTGATGGTCGCGTAATGTCGACGGCGCCAGCGGCGCTGCCGGCACTGTTCGACAACTTCGTGTCCGATCCGCTTGCGCCGCTGCTGACACATGCACTGTTCGCCCTCGCCACCCTCGCCATCGTGCTGGGCGGCATCGAAAAAGGCATAGAACGGGCGGGCAAGATACTGATGCCGGCGCTATTCGTGATCATGCTGCTACTGGTAGTACGGGCGCTGACACTGCCTGGCGCCGCCGCAGGTGTGATCGCTTTCCTGCAGCCCGACTTTAGCGAACTGACCCCAGCCCGTGCCGTCGATGCGCTGGGGCTGGCATTTTTCTCGCTGTCGCTGGGTGTCGGCGCCATGATCGCCTATGGCTCGTATATGAAGACTGATATCGCCATCGTACCGACGGCAGCCTGGGTGGTGACGCTGGCGGTGTTGGTCAGCCTGCTCTCCGGACTGATGATTTTCCCAGCACTGGCCGCTTTCGGCCTCGACCCTGCCGCAGGCCCGGGGCTGACCTTCATCGCCATGCCTGTCGTGTTCCAGCATCTGCCGCTGGGCAGCGTCTTTGCCGTGGCCTTCTTTGCCCTGCTGGCGATGGCGGCTTTGTCTTCTTCGGTCGCCATGCTGGAGCTGGTGGCCATCTTTTTCATCGATGATCTGGGCTGGTCGCGGCGCAATGCGCTGTGCACCGTCACGGCCGCCATCATTGTCTGCGGCATGCCGGCCGCCCTGTCCTTCGGCGTGCTCTCCGATGTCAGCATTGCCGGCAAGCGGATATTCGATGCGATGGACTACTTCGTTTCCAATCTGGCCATGCCTGTGGGCGGCATCGCGCTGGCGCTGTTGGCCGGCAGTGCCGCCGGCCAACGCCTGGCCGACGAAGCCGGCCTGCCCGCCCGTACGCACCGCAGCTGGCAGCTCGCTTGCCGTTACCTGA
>NZ_RJTZ01000248.1:0-1903 GCF_024343515.1 Aquitalea sp. S1-19
TCCCCCCTGGGCAAAATACGCACTGGGCAACTGCCTGATCCTTGATGACATCGAAAAGCATGCGCACAGCGTGCTCGCGTATTCATGCAACAAATTCCAACAGACAAAAATAAAAACTTACAAGATTGTTCAGTGAAGTGTCGCAGTAAATATCACAGAAAACCCAAGAATTACGTAACGCCAAGAAACTTACTTCTGTTTCGTATAATGTACATTATGTAAAATAACATACACCACGCAGCTAAAGTACAAACACGCCATATCCCACCCTGGTAGTCAGCATGATGTGCGCTTGTGCAACACTTTTTCGAGTGAATGCTCGGCGTCCTTGTTTTGCTTGTCTGTTTTCAGCATGCTGCAGTAATGCAATGCATGTACTTTGATAAAACAAAATAAAGGAGACAATCATGAACAAGCGTATTGCACTGGTCACTGGCGGTATGGGAGGCATCGGTTCGGCTATTTGCCGTGCCCTGGCCGATGCGGGACATACCGTTGTGACTACCTATAGCAAGCCCGGCAAGGAAAGCGCCTGGCTTGCCGACATGAAAAATGGCGGTTACGACTTTCACGCCTTCCAGTGTGATGTAACCGATTTTGATGCTTGCCAGGATTTGGTGGCAGCCATTACCGCTGAAATTGGTGCCATTGATGTGGTGGTCAATAATGCCGGGATTACCCGTGATGCTTCGTTCCGCAAAATGAGCAAGCAGGATTGGGATGCGGTGCTGCGTACCAATCTGGACTCGGTTTTCAATACGGCCAAGCCGACGGTTGATGGCATGATGGAGCGTGGCTGGGGTCGTATTATCAGTATTTCGTCCATTAACGGTCAGAAAGGCCAGTTTGGTCAAACCAACTATTGTTCGGCCAAGGCAGGCATGCATGGTTTTACCATGGCGCTAGCGCAAGAGGTTGCGCGTAAAGGTGTCACGGTTAATACGATTTCTCCGGGTTATATCGGTACCGATATGGTGATGGCGGTGCCTGAGGAGGTGCGTAGCAAGATCATTGCACAAATACCTGTGGGCCGTCTGGGTAAGCCTGAGGAAATTGCCAGTCTGGTCGCCTATCTCGCTTCCGACGCGGCCGCCTTCATTACCGGCGCTGATTTTGCCATCAATGGCGGACAGCACATGATGTAATGCCGGACAGTCCCGCTGCCAAGTGAATGCCCGCCCATGTGGCGGGTGTTCTTTTTTGCATGTTCCGGTTAGGCTGACCGTTTCGTAAATGTGCCGGGTGAAAAAATGTCATATCAAGTTGCCGTGTCTGGTGGTGATAAAGCTCAACGTTATGCGGAGTTATTGCCACAGTTGCAGGCTTTGATTGCCTCCGAACAGGATCAGATTGCCACGCTTGCTAATGTATCTGCAGCTTTAAATGCCTGTTTCGATTGGCTTTGGGTCGGTTTTTATCTGGTTAAGGGGCCGCAGTTGGTGCTTGGGCCATTTCAGGGACCAGTAGCGTGTACCCGCATTGGTTTTGGCAAAGGGGTATGTGGTGCAGCCTGGCAGCAAGGCCGCACCCTGCTGGTTCAGGATGTAGATTCTTTTCCTGGCCATATTGCATGCTCTTCGTTGGCCAGATCCGAAGTCGTAGTGCCGGTCTTTGATAGCCAAGGCGTGGTGAAGGCCGTTCTGGATATCGACTCAAGCCGGTTGGGCGAATATGACGAGGTTGATCGCGCCGCACTTGAGCAATTGGCCGCCTGGCTGACACCACTATTCGACTAAGGCGTAATTAGCCGATCAGCGCCTTGTGTAAATAGTCGTAGCGTTCAGCTTCGGTCAATAGACTCAGTGTCTCTCCTTGTGTAGTGACGAGCATGGTCAGGCGCGCGACGATGCGCTCTTCTTGTGCGGCGACCGCGCCATGGGCCTGGGCCAAATCGCCGGATAGT
>NZ_RJTZ01000249.1:0-1901 GCF_024343515.1 Aquitalea sp. S1-19
CGTAATAATATTTTTGCCACGCAGTTCCACACTGAAAAGAGCCACCGCGCAGGGCTTCAGATGATGAAGAATTTCCTTGCCTGGGATGGCTGTGTTTAACCTTCTGTAGATGAATGCATCATGTTGCTGATACCCGCTATCGATCTTAAAGACGGCCAATGCGTACGCCTGAAGCAGGGCGTGATGGACGACGCGACCGTGTTTTCCGACGACCCGGTCAAGGTCGCGCTGCACTGGCGTGATCAGGGCGCCGACGAGCTGACTTTTCTCGATATCACCGCCAGCTCCGACGAGCGCGATCTGATCCTGCATGTGATCGAAGCGGTGGCCGATCAGGTCTTTATTCCGCTGACCGTGGGAGGCGGCGTGCGTAAAGTCGATGATATCCGCCGCCTGCTCAATGCCGGTGCCGATAAGGTCGGTATCAATACTGCGGCCATCACCAATCCGGACCTGGTGCGCGAGGCAGCCGCACGTTTCGGTTGTCAGGCCATTGTGGTGGCGGTGGATGCCAAGGCGGTGAATGCCGACAACAGCCGCTGGGAAATCTTCACCCACGGCGGACGGCGGGCTACCGGCATCGATGCGGTCGAGTGGGCCGTCAAAATGGCCGACTATGGCGCCGGTGAAATATTGCTGACCAGCATGGACCGCGACGGCACCAAGGCCGGCTTCAATCTGGCGCTCACGCGTGCGGTCGCGGATGCGGTGTCGGTGCCGGTGATCGCCTCTGGCGGCGTCGGCAATCTGCAGCATCTGGTCGACGGGGTCACACAAGGCAAGGCGGATGCGGTGCTGGCTGCCAGTATCTTCCACTTCGGCGAATACACCGTGCGTCAGGCTAAAGAAGCCATGCGCGAGGCGGGGATAGAGGTGAGGTTGTAAGTGCGGTAGCGATGCGGGATCGGGGAGCCGGGATTCGGGAACCGATGTGTTGCCGTGATTTTGGCTCATCCAGAATACTGAGTCCTGAGTCCCGAGAGCTAAAGGAAAACCATGAACAACAGCCCGTGGCTGGATGAAGTGAAGTGGGATGGCAACGGTCTGGTGACCGCCATCGCCCAGGATGAAAAGACCCAGCGCGTGCTGATGGTCGCGTGGATGAACCGTGAGGCCCTGCAGCTGACGGCCGACAGCGGTATCGCTCACTACTACAGCCGCTCGCGGCAGAAATTGTGGAAAAAAGGTGAGGAGTCCGGCCATTTGCAGCGCGTGCAGGAACTCAGGCTGGATTGCGACGGAGATGTGGTGGTGTTGCAGATCGAGCAGGCCGGCGGTATCGCCTGCCACACCGGGCGCGCCTCCTGTTTTTACCGGCGCTTCGAGCAGGGTGCCTGGGTGAGTGTGGATGAGGTATTGAAGGACCCTGCGGCCATTTATGGGGCGGGAAACTGAACGGTAGTTTGATCCGGCGCAAGGCTAGGGTTTTTCCTTATCAAGTTTTCGTAAATTTGCAATAAAATCGACTTATACTTTGGCCGATTCTTCTTGAGGGCAGTCTGATGATCAACACCGAGATACTCAGTCATCTGGCTGATACGCTGGAAGCGCGGCGCGAAGCCGCGGCCGGGTCGTCCTATGTGGCGTCCCTGTTCAAGCAGGGCGAGGATGCAATCCTGAAAAAAGTGGCCGAGGAAAGCGCCGAGGTGCTGCTGGCCGCCAAGGATGGCGACCGTCTGCATCTGGTGCGTGAAATGGCGGATCTGTGGTTTCACAGCATGGTGCTGCTGGCCCATCACGGCCTGCGCCCCGAAGACGTGCTGATGGAGCTCAAGCGGCGCGAGGGCATCTCGGGCCTGGATGAAAAGCTGGCACGCAAGCCGCAACCATAAACCCCGGGAGTCATGCAGTGAGCGATTGCCTGTTTTGCAAGATTGTGGCGGGAGAGATTCCGTCGAACA
>NZ_RJTZ01000025.1:0-35211 GCF_024343515.1 Aquitalea sp. S1-19
CGGCCCGGCACCACGATCACCTTCTTCGCCGGCTTGCCTTCCATAAACTTCTGCACATTTTCATGCGCCAGCGCCGCCGCTTCGATTGCGTCACGACCGGCATCGGCCGCCACCACCACGCTACCGCGCAGCTTGCCGCACACCTGCACCATCAGCTCGATCTCGCTCTTCACCAGCGCAGCGGCGTCAACCTCCGGCCAGGCCTGATCCAGCAAAGCTGTTCCCGGCTTGAGCTCGGTCCACAAGGCTTCGCAGATATGCGGCACGATAGGTGCCAGCAGAATCACGGCGGATTCCAGCACTTCCTGCGCCACGGCACGGCCGGCAGCATCGCTGCAATCGGTCTTGTCGTAGGTGTTCAGCAGTTCCATCACCGCAGCAATGGCGGTATTGAACTGCTGGCGGCGGCCGTAGTCGTCGGCCACTTTCTGGATGGTGGCGTGCAGCTTGTAGCGCAACTCTTTCAAGCCGGCAGACAGATCACCCGCCACATACTTGTCGGTCACACCGGCGGCGACATGCTCGCCGCTCACACGCCACAGGCGCTTGAGGAAGCGGAACGCACCTTCCACGCCGGCATCCGACCATTCCAGGCTCTGGTCAGGCGGTGCGGCAAACATCATAAACAGACGCGCGGTGTCGGCACCGTACTGCTCGATAAAGGCCTGCGGATCGACGCCGTTGTTTTTCGACTTGGACATCTTCTCGACGCCGCCCACCACCACCGGCTGGCCGTCAACGCGGTGCTTGGCGGCAATAATCTTGCCCTTGCCGTCGCGTTCCAGCACCACATCGGCCGGCGCAATCCAGTCTTTGGAGCCATTAGGCAGCTCGCGGTAGAAGGTTTCGCAGATCACCATGCCCTGGGTCAGCAGGCTCTTGAACGGCTCGCTGGACGACACTAAGCCTTCGTCGCGCATCAGCTTGTGGAAGAAGCGCGCGTACAACAGGTGCAGAATGGCGTGCTCGATACCGCCCACATACTGGTCGACCTGCAGCCAGTAGTCGGCGGCCTTCTTGTCCACCATGGCGGTGTCGCAATGCGGGCTGGCGTAGCGTGCGTAGTACCAGCTGGACTCTACAAAGGTGTCCATGGTGTCGGTTTCGCGCTTGGCCGCGCCACCGCACTTGGGGCAGCTGGTTTCGTAGAATTCCGGCATTTTGGCAAGCGGCGAGCCGGCACCATCCGGAATCACGTTCTCCGGCAATACCACCGGCAGGTCTTTTTCCGGTACCGGCACATCGCCGCAGCACGGGCAATGAATGATAGGGATCGGGCAGCCCCAGTAGCGCTGGCGGCTGATACCCCAGTCGCGCAGGCGGTACTGGGTCTTTTTGCTGCCGGCGCCTTTTGCCTCAAGGTCTGCCACGATAGCGTCAAAAGCCTCTTGGTAATTCAAACCATCATATTTGCCAGAATTAAAGAGCACACCATGTTCGGCAAAGACATCGCTCCACTGCCCCCAAGACACAGTGTCGTTCAAGCTTGGGTTATGTGCTTTCCACAAGATTGGGTATGTGCGCACATTTCCAGATGCTCCAATTTCTTGGCGATCAATCTTCAAATGATCAGCATATTGGTTAGCATCAATAATCACTGGTTTCATCGGCAGCGCGTACTTGCCAGCAAAGGCAAAGTCGCGCTCGTCGTGCGCCGGCACGGCCATCACCGCGCCTTCGCCGTAGCCCATCAGCACATAGTTGGCGACCCATACCGGCAGTTTTTCGCCGGTGAGCGGGTGAACCACGAACAGGCCGGTGTCCATGCCCTTCTTTTCCATGGTCGCCATATCGGCTTCGGCCACCGAGCCGGCCTTGCATTCGGCGATAAACGCCTGCATGGCCGCATTACCGGCGGCAGCCTGCGTCGCCAGCGGGTGTTCGGCGGCAACGGCGACATAGGTCGCGCCCATCAGCGTGTCCGGGCGGGTAGTATAGACCTTGAGCTTGCCGGCGTGACCGATCGAGGCCTCGTCGTAGGCAAACTCGATATCGGCGCCGAAACTCTTGCCTATCCAGTTGCGCTGCATGGTCTTGACCTGTTCCGGCCAGCCATCCAGCGTATCCAGATCTGCCAGCAGCTCTTCCGCGTACTGGGTAATGCCGAAGTAGTACATCGGGATCTCGCGCTTTTCCACCAGCGCATCCGAGCGCCAGCCGCGGCCGTCGATCACCTGCTCGTTGGCCAGCACGGTCTGGTCAACCGGGTCCCAGTTGACCACGCCATTTTTCTTGTAGATCACACCCTTTTCAAACAGACGGGTAAACAGCCACTGTTCCCAGCGGTAGTAGTCCGGCTTGCAGGTGGCCAGCTCGCGCTCCCAGTCGATGGCAAAGCCCAGGCTGTCGAGCTGGGTCTTCATATAGTCGATATTGGCGTAGGTCCAGGCCGCTGGCGCTCCGCCGCTCTTCATCGCGGCATTTTCGGCCGGCAGGCCGAAGGCATCCCAGCCCATAGGCTGCAGCACGTTGTAACCCTTGAAGCGCATAAAGCGCGCCAGGGCATCGGTAATGGTGTAGTTGCGCACATGACCCATGTGCAGCTTGCCCGACGGATACGGGAACATCGACAGCGCGTAATACTTGGGACGCGAGCTGTCTTCGGTGGCACGGAAAGCGTGGCTCGCTTTCCAGTTTTCTTGTGCGGCGGCTTCAAGCTCGCGTGGGCTGTAGTGTTCTTGCATGGCGATCGCTGATATGAAAGGAGGAAATACAGAATCGGATCATTATAGCGATGGTGTCATGGGGTGCATACGGCCAAGGCATGCTATCCGGCAACAAGCTGCTACGATCCGGCCATCCGCATGCTAAAATCGCGGCTCTTTGCTGGCGCTCTCCCGCGTGGGAGCCCATCGGGAAACAGCAGGCGCATCCATGCCTAGCTGTGCTGCCCCCGCAACGGTATGCATCCGGCCAGGGCTTCATTCTTGGCACGCCACATCAAAACCCACGGTGAACGATTCACGGGAAGGGGATGTGGCGCGGATGAGAGCCCGGACACCGAACCAGCAAGACGGCCGCACGCGGCCACGCAAGGGGAAGTGCTGCGGTGGGCGGCCTGTCTTCAGCCTCGATACCTTATGTATTGCCGTGCTTCCCTGAATCTTTACACCGGAGCGCCTTAACGCTCTGGCCCGGGAAGCACGGCATGACTTCTTTTTTCCGCGTGAACAGCCAGCCATGCCGCTGACTGCCCGCCGCGCCCATCTTATTTTGTTGCTACTGGCTGCGCTGTCGCTGGCCAGCCTGCTGGCGTCCGCCACTTTGGGTTCGGTCGCGCTAAACGGAAGCGAATTATGGCAAGGGCTATCGGCCCTGATCAGCGGCCAGGACAGCACGCTGGCCGCCACCTTGCTTGAATTGCGCCTTCAGCGCGCCTTGGTCGCCTGGGTGACAGGCGCTTCGCTCGCACTGGCCGGAGTGATGATGCAGGCGCTGCTGCGCAACCCGCTGGCCGACCCTTATGTCCTGGGTGTGTCCGGTGGTGCCTCTGCCGGCGCACTGCTGGCCATGCTGTTGGGCGCCAGCATCTGGATAGTCGATCTGTCGGCAGTAGCCGGCGCCATCGCCATCAGCCTGCTCTTGCTGCTACTGGCACGCGACGAGTTACGTAGCGGCGGCGGCTCGCCCCTGCTCTTGCTGACCGGGGTGATTCTGGCTTCCGGCTGCGGAGCGCTGGTGACGCTGATGCTGTCCATCGCGCCGGACAGCAGCTTGCGCGGCATGGTGTTCTGGCTGATCGGCGACTTGTCCGGCAGCGAATTGCGCCTCTTGCCCTGGCTGGTACTGGCCATCGCGCTGGCCTTCGGTCTTAAAGCCGCGCGCGGCATCAATCTTCTGGCCTTGCATGGCGAAATGGCCGCAACCTTCGGCATCCGGGTCGGCCAGCTGCGTTATGGCCTGTTCGGTTTCGCCGCCTTGCTCACCGCCAGCGCTGTCACCGGCGCCGGCAGCATCGGCTTTCTTGGCCTGATCGTGCCGCATGCCTGCCGTTTCGCGCTGGGCCCCGACCACCGCCTGCTCTTGCCCTCTGCCGCCATCAGCGGTGGCCTGCTCTTGGTGCTGGCCGACACCCTGTCGCGTACCCTGATCGCACCACAGCAGTTGCCGGTCGGCGTGATTACCGCCCTGATCGGCGTGCCGGCCTTTTTGCTGCAGCTGCGTCAGGTACGCAGGAGTGGTACATGCTGACGACCCGCGCTCTCTCCCTGCAAATCGGCCCGCTATGCCTGCTCAAGCAGCTGGACTGGCAGGTCGATGCCGGCCAAAGCTGGGTCATTATCGGTCGCAATGGCGCCGGTAAAAGCACCTTGCTGCGCACGCTGGCGGCACTGCAAAGCCCGGCGGACGGCGACATCCTGCTGCAAGGACGCCAGCTTGCCGACTGGCCCGCCGGCGAGCGCGCCCGCGCGCTGTCCTATCTGCCACAGGGGCGCAACGATGCCTTCGGCTACCGCGTACTGGATGCGGCACTGGCGGCGCGTCATCCGCACCAGCATGCCTACTGGGAGTCAGCAAGCGACCTCGAAGCGGCACGCGACGCCTTGTCGGCGCTGGATATCGGCCATCTGGCCACGCGCGACATCCGCACCCTGTCCGGCGGCGAGCGCCAGCGTGCGGCCATTGCCGCCCTGCTGGCACAAGACACGCCGCTGATGCTGCTGGACGAGCCGGCCAGCGCGCTGGATCTGGCACACCAGATCAGCCTGATGGAATTAGTTGCCCATCTGGCACGCGAACAGGGCAAGGCGCTGATTATGGTCAGCCACGAACTCAACCTGACCTTACAGCATGCCAGCCACGCGCTGCTGCTGTTTGAAAACGGCCACTGGCAGGCCGGCCCGGTCAGCGCCTTGCAGGCCGATGATCTTGGCCGCTGTCTGGGCTACCCGCTACAGGCTATCGTGCATGATGGCCACACCCTCTATCTACCGCAAACCAGGCTGACACCATGACCCGGCAACAAGACGACCTTAATCAGCGCCACCAGACACGCATGCAACGCAAAAAAGCCATCATCGACCAGCATATCGCGGCCGCCGACGGCAAGAAGGGGCTGCTGATCGTCAACACCGGCAACGGCAAGGGCAAGAGTTCCAGCGCCTTCGGCATGGTGATGCGAGCACTGGGCCATGAAATGCAGGTCGGCGTGGTGCAGTTTATCAAGGGCGCCATGTCCACCGGCGAAGAGCGTTTCCTGCGCCGTTTTCCCGATGAGGTCCACTTTCACGCCATGGGCGAGGGCTACACCTGGGAGACGCAGGACCGCGAGCGCGATATCGCCAAAGCCACGGCGGCATGGGAGCTGGTGCGCGACTTCTTGGCCGACCCGGCCATCGGTCTGGTGGTGCTGGACGAGCTGAACATCGCGCTCAAATACGGCTATCTCGATCTCGACACGGTGCTGGCCGATCTGGCTAAACGCCCGCCCATGCAGCATGTGATCATTACCGGACGCGGCGCGCCGCAAGCGCTGATCGACGCGGCCGACACTGTCACCGAGATGCAGGCCATCAAACATGCCTATCAGGCCGGCATCGGCGCGCAGGCGGCCATCGAATGGTAACGAGCGTGCCGCTGCTGATGCTGGCCGCTCTGATGGGACTGGGCCTGCTGCTCGACCTGCTGCTGGGCGAGCCGCGCCGCCTCCATCCGCTGGCCGGCTTCGGCACGCTCGCATCGGCGCTGGAGCGCAGGCTGAATAAGGGCAGCGCCCGCCGCGCCCGCGGGCTGCTGGCCTGGGTCTTGGCGGTACTGCCGCTGGTTTTGCTCAGCTTCTGGCTGCTCGCGCTTGCCCATGCCCGTTGGGGCGCATGGGCATGGCTGGGCCACGCGGTGCTGCTCTACGGCGCACTGGGGCTGCGCAGCCTGCGCGACCATAGCGCACCGATTGCGCGGGCGCTGCATGGCGGCGATCTGGCCGGTGCGCGGCGCATGACTGCCTGTATCGTCAGCCGCGACACGCAAGAAGCCAGCGAAAGCGATCTGGCCAAGGCCGGGGTCGAGTCGCTGCTGGAAAACGGCAGCGATGCGGTATTCGGCACCCTGTTCTGGTTTGCCATCGCCGGCGGCCCCGGTGCCTTGCTGTTCCGGCTGGCCAATACGCTGGACGCGATGTGGGGCTACCGCAATGCCCGCTTTGGCGAATTCGGCTGGATGGCTGCCCGCACCGACGATGTGCTGGGCTTTATCCCTGCGCGCCTGACTGCGCTGACCTATGCCCTGCTCGGCCATACCCGTTGCGCCTTGCGCTGCTGGAAAACCCAGGCATCCAACTGGCCCAGCCCCAATGCCGGGCCGGTGATGGCAGCCGGCGCCGGCGCGCTGGGCCTGACACTGGGCGGCAAGGCACGCTATGACGGCGAAGACGAGATGCGCCCGCCACTGGGCGAGGGGCGCCATGCCCGCGCCACTGATCTCGCGCGCGCATGGGCGCTGGTCGCCAAGGGCAGCGCGCTATGGCTGATCGTCTTCAGCCTGATCGCCGCGCTGGCCACGCCGGGGTTATGGCCATGAGCCGCCTGCTGCATGGCGGCAACCTTAATGCCGCGAAGGCCCGTTTTGGTGGCGACAACTGGATCGACCTGTCAGCCGGTTTATCGCCTTACGCCTATCCTGTTCCACACTTGCCAGCCTATGCCTGGCAGCGCCTGCCGGAAGACGATCCGGCGCTGATCAAAGCCGCCTGTGCCTGTTACGGCGCACAGCAGATGCTGGCCGTGGCCGGCACCCAGGCTGCAATCCAGGCCTTGCCGCGATTGCGCGCGCCCTGCCGCGTCAGCATCGCGTCGCCCACTTACGCCGAACATGCAGCCAGCTGGCGCGCCGCCGGCCATACGGTGCAGGAAGTGGCTTGGGACGCGCTGGACGCCCATCTTGCGACGAGTGACGTACTGATTGTGTGCAACCCCAACAATCCGACCGGCGAACACATCGCACCGGCCAGGCTATTGGGCTGGGCACAACACCTGGCCGCGCGCGGTGGCTGGCTGATCGTGGACGAAGCCTTTGCCGATATGGTGCCAAGCCTGTCCGTCGCCGCCCACAGCGGCCAGCACGGGCTGATCGTGCTGCGCTCGGTCGGCAAATTCTTCGGTCTCGCCGGCCTGCGTCTGGGTTTTGTCGCAGCCGAAGCGCCGCTACTGGAACGATTGGCCGGCCTGATCGGCCCGTGGTCGGTCAGCGGACCGGCACAAACAATAGGCTGCGCAGCACTGCAAGACCGCGACTGGCAAGCGAAGATGCGCGCGCAACTGATACAGGACGGGCAGCGCCTGCAGCAGTTGCTGGCCAGCTACGCTATTCAAAGCCAGGGTACGGCACTATTTCGCTGGTGGCCGGCGCCCGATGCCGAAGCCTTGCACGCCCATATGGCACGGCAGCAGATCTGGGTGCGCCTGTTTCCCCAAGCCGCACGCGGCATTCGCTTGGGCCTGCCGCCACACGAAGATGCCTGGCAGCGGCTGGCGTTGGCACTGGCAGCCTACCGCAAGGACACACAATGAAAATCCTGCTTTTACTTGCCGGGCTGCTCGCCCTGCCCGCCCACGCCGCCATCAGCGTGACCGACGACGCCGGCCATACCGTCACCCTCGCGCGCCCGGCACAGCGGGTGATCAGCCTGGCACCACACGCGACCGAGCTGATCTATGCTGCCGGCGGTGGCGCGCGCATGGTGGGAGCGGTGTCGTATAGCGACTACCCGCCGGCTGCGCTCAAGCTGCCGCGTATCGGCGACAACCGCCAGCTCGATCTGGAGCGCATCATCGCGCTCAAGCCTGATCTACTGGTGGTCTGGCTGCACGGCAATGCCGAGCGCCAGCTGGCCCAGCTGAAAAAACTCGGCATTCCGCTGTTTTACAGCGAACCGAAAAAGCTGGCCGATCTCCCCGGCTCCATCACCCGACTGGGTAGCCTGTTGGGGAGTGAAGCCGCCGCCAAATCCGCCGCGCAGACTTACCAGCAAAAACTGGAGATGCTGACCCGGCGCTACAGCGGCAAAAAACCGGTCCGAGTGTTCTATCAGGTGTGGCACAAGCCGCTGTATACGCTGAACGACAGCCATATCGCCAGTGATGCCATCCGTCTGTGCGGCGGGGTCAACGTCTTTGGCCAGCTGCCCATCACTGCACCGACCGTCAATGCCGAAGCGGTACTGGCCGCCAACCCGGACGTAATCATCGCCGGCAGCGACGATCGGCGCAGCACCGAGCTGGATATGTGGAAGCGCTACCCAACGCTGAACGCGGCACGCCGCCAGCAGCTCTATACCGTGGACAGCTCGCTGCTGTCGCGCTCCGGCCCGCGCATTATCGATGGCGCGGCCCAGCTGTGCGCAAGACTCGATCAAGCCCGCAAGGCACAGACACCATGAATTTCCCCTACCACACGCTGATGGTGCAAGGCTGCACCTCGGATGCCGGCAAAAGTACGGTCGTGGCGGCACTATGCCGGCTCTTGGCACGCGACGGCATCCGGGTCGTCCCCTTCAAGCCGCAGAATATGGCACTCAATAGCGCGGTCACTGCCGACGGCGGTGAAATCGGCCGCGCCCAAGCCTTGCAGGCGGTGGCAGCCGGGCTGGTGCCGCATACCGATATGAACCCGGTGCTGCTCAAGCCGTCCAGCGACACCGGCGCGCAGATCATCATCCACGGCCGTGTCGCCGCCGACATGCATGCCCGCGACTACCACAACTACAAGCCGCGTGCGATGGCGGCGGTGCTTGAGTCTTACCAGCGCCTGTGCGCGCAATATCAGGTGGTGCTGGTCGAGGGCGCAGGCAGCCCGGCCGAGGTCAATCTGCGCGCGCGCGACATCGCCAATATGGGCTTTGCCGAAGAAGTGGATTGCCCGGTGATACTGGTGGCCGATATCGACAAGGGCGGCGTATTCGCCCACCTGATAGGCACGCTGGCCTGTTTGTCGGACAGCGAACGCGCGCGCATCGTCGGTTTCGTCATCAACCGTTTTCGCGGCGACCCGGCCCTGCTCGCCGATGGCTTAAGCTGGCTTACGCAGCAAACCGGCAAGCCGGTACTGGCGGTACTGCCCTATCTGCACGGCCTGACGCTGGACGCCGAAGACGCGGTGGAAACCGCGCAGCAACACGGCCACTTCCGCATCGTAGTGCCGCGCCTGCCGCATATCAGCAACCATACCGACTTCGACGCGCTGCGCGCCCATCCGGATGTGGATCTGGTGTTTGCCAGCGCAGGCGAGCCACTACCTCCGGCCGAGCTGATCATCCTGCCCGGCAGCAAAAACACCCGTTCCGATCTTGCCTTTTTGCGTGCCCAAGGCTGGGATGCGGCCATCAGCCGCCACCTGCGCTACGGCGGCAAGGTGATAGGCATCTGCGGCGGCTACCAGATGCTGGGCGCACAGATTCATGATCCGGATGGTTTGGAGGGCGCAGCCGGCAGCAGTAGCGGGCTGGGTTTACTGGCAATGGAGACGGTATTGACCGACGACAAGCGCCTGCAAAATGTAGCCGGGCGCTGCAGCTTTGCCGAGGCTGCCGTTAGCGGCTACGAAATCCATATGGGGCGCTCACAGGGTGCGGCACTGGCCAAGCCGGCTTTCCTGATAAACGGCGCGGCAGAAGGCGCGATCTCGAACGACCATCAGGTGCTGGGCAGCTATCTGCACGGCCTGTTCGACCACCCCGAAGCGCAGGCGGCACTACTGGACTGGGCCGGGATGAAACAGGCGCGGGCGGTCGATCTTGCCGCCCTGCGCGAAGCCAGCATAGAGCGCATCGCCGATGCCTGCCTGCCGCTCTATCACGCACTGCAGGCGCAATAAAGCGGCATCCTGACTCAGAGGCTACGCTCGAAGTGCGCCACCAGCACCCGCATCTCTTCGGCGGCTTCCTGCAGATCGGAAACGGAGCGATCAGTCTGCACCATACTATGCGCATGACCCTCGGTAAACGCGCTAAGGTGCTCCATGGTCTGTGCCACTTCCAGTGAGGCCTGACGTTGCTGCCCCAGCATCACCGTCACATCGCGCGCCGAGCCGGACACCACCTCGGCAGACTGCCGGATTTCTTCGAATACCGAATTGCAGGCACGGGTCAGGCGGGTGCTCTCCTCCACCTTGGAGGAGGAAAGCTGCATGGCGGCCAGCGCCGCACTGGTCTGCTCGATAATCCGGTTGGTCGTACTGGAAATTTCCACCGTGCTCTGGGTGGTACGCTCGGCCAGCTTGCGCACCTCGTCGGCCACCACGGCAAAGCCGCGGCCGGCCTCGCCGGCACGCGCCGCCTCGATCGCCGCATTGAGTGCCAGCAGATTGGTCTGGTCGGCAATCTCCTTGATGATCTGGGTAATCTGGTTTACCGCATTGACGTCGTCGCCCAGCTGGTTCATGCGCTGCTGGGCATCCCGTACGGTAGGCACCAGCTCTTCGGTCACATCCAGCGTCGACTGCATCGCACCCAGCCCCTGCTCAACCAGCGTCTGGGTTCCGGCTGCATGGTGTGTGCTGCGCTCGGTCGCCTCGTGAATCTCGCGTACCGATGCCGATAATTGCTCCAGCGCAGCCGCCACAGAAGCGATACCGTCCGACTGCTTATGCCCGCTCTCGACCACCTCGCCGACTCCGCGTAGCGCAGAGCCCGACTGTGTCCTGATCTGTTCCGCACCCGAAACCACATCCGCAATCACAGCCCTGAGCCCGACCTGCATCGAAGTCATGCCGATCAAAAGCTCAGTGAATTCCGCACTGGCCCGCGTATCGATGCTGAAACGGAAGTTTCCTTCCGACAACTGCTGCAACGCCTGACGGATGGCTGCGACCGGCCGCTGCAGCCCCAGCCAACACCAAGCACCAAGACCACCCGCCAGCAACACGCCCAGAGCTGCCGCCAGCCAGACATTCAACCCGGCCTGCGACGCGGCGGCCATCAGCAGCACAGGCAAAACGGCCAGCAGCCCAATCCGGAGCCGCATCGAAATCTGGCTCGGGTAGCAGGTCGGCGGCAGTGTCGCCTGCCGGCTGCGGATGGCAGCATACAGCTGCTCAGCCTTTCGCACCTCGGCCGCTTGCGGCATGTTGCGCACTGAACGGTAGCCTACTTTATGTCCATTCTCGAACAAGGGCGTAACGTAGGCCTCGACCCAATAGAAGTCCCCGTTCTTGCAGCGATTCTTGACCAGCCCCCGCCATGGCAGGTCAGCCTTCAGGGTCTGCCACATATCGGCGAAAGCCTCAGCCGGCATGTCCGGGTGGCGCACCATATTGTGCGGCTGCCCCAGCAGTTCTTCGCGCGTAAACCCGCTAATCTCGACAAAGGCCGGATTGACGTAGCTGATCATGCCCTTGAGGTCGGTCTTGGACACAATGGGACGCTTGGGATCGAGAACATGCTCGACCGTGGTGATCGGTAGGTTGGTTTTCATCGTGCTGGTGATGTCTCTTGTTTTTATAAATACTTATGTATAAAAATGCGGACACATCATGACGATCAAGTAATGCCATTGTCAACAGTCTTGTCAATAAGGTTATTCCCACACTTCCCTGTCAGGCCTGCCTGGCAGGGACAATCTTCACGCATGCTGTCGATGCGCCACGCCAGCGCTTGGGACGCACCATGCTGATCTACACATAGTCGAAGGCTTCCAGCCGGCTGGTGTGCGCGATTTGCAGCATAAATACTCGAAGCAGCCATCGCTGCTAAGTTGAACCGGACTGGAAAACGCATATATAAAAATGTGTTGATTTAGATCTGCTTGCATAACAACCGTCCATGATATGTTCAATCCATAACATGAAAATGGATGTCCCCCATGCCGCGAACCACCACCCTGAAAACAAAACTGCTGGTAATGATTGCCAGTATCGTGCTGCTAGTCTGTGCACTCGGCGCCATGCTGCTGTACAGCCAGTACCAGCAGATGATGAATGACCGTGGCACCATGATTCGCGGTCAGGTCGAGAACGCCATCAGTCTGGTTGCCAGCTATGAACAGCGGGCAAGCCGTGGCGAACTCACTCAAGAACAAGCCCAGCTGCTGGCCAAACAGGCGCTGACCGCGCTGCGTTTTGACGGCAAGGAATACTTCTTTGTCGGCGACAAGTCCCTGCACTGGATCGCTCACGGCGTTAATCCAAAACTCATCGGCAAGGACATGCATGGCGTCATGACAGCTGACGGTCAGGACTTGGGCCGTTTGTTTGATGGCGTACTTGCCACAGGTGGCGGGCTGGTCGAGTTTTACTGGGCCAAGCCCGGCAGCGATCAGCCGCAGGCCAAGCTCAGTTATGTGCAGGCCAGCCCGAACTGGGGCTGGATGGTAGGAACCGGCCTGTATCTGGATGATATCCAAGCGACCTTAAAGCAAGAACTGCTGGAAATAGCCGGCATCATCCTCCTGATTGCCGCCATTGTTTCACTGCTGGGCTGGCGTTTACTCAAGGGCGTGATGACACAGCTGGGAGCCGACCCGGCAGTAGCCGCCGATATCGTGCACCAGATTGCCGAAGGCCGGCTGGATATCAAGGTCACCACAACAGCAGGAGACCAGCACAGCCTGATGGCCAGCATTGCCCATATGCAGAAGCAACTGCACCAGACGGTGGGCGAAGTCGTCGCCAGCGCCCGCGAGCTGGGAAGCTTGAGCACCGAAGTAGCCGGCGGTGCCGATCAGATTGCCGACAATTCAAGCCGTCAAAGCGAGGGTGCGACCGCCATGGCCGCTTCAGTCGAACAGATGACAGTCAGCATCAGCCATATTTCAGATAGCGCACAGGACGCCCAGCAGATATCGGCCAGCTCCAACCAGTTATCTGATCAGGGCGGTGAGGTGCTGGGGCAGGCCATTACAGAAATGACGCGCATCGGCAGCATGGTCGATCAGGCTGCCGGCAGCATCGCCGAACTGGTTGGCAAGACGCACAATATCGCCAGCATCATGCAGGTGATCAAGGACATTGCCGACCAGACCAATCTGCTGGCCCTCAATGCCGCCATCGAGGCGGCCCGGGCCGGGGAGGCCGGGCGCGGTTTTGCCGTCGTGGCCGACGAGGTACGCAAGCTGTCCGAACGCACCGCACAGGCGACCCAGGAAATTGCCGGCATGATAGATGAGATCCGGGATAGCTCGAACACCTCGCAAGGCAGCATGAATGAAGCGGTTGCACGGGTAAAACTGGGACGCGAACTGGCGGAAGAAGGCGGCAAGGCCATTGGCCTGATCCGTGACAGCTCGGCCCAAGTGGTCGCCGCCGTGGTGGATATTTCGCATGCGCTACGCGAACAGGGAATAGCCAGCCAGGAAATTGCCAACCATGTGGAGCAGATCGCCCAAATGGCCGGCACCAATGCCGAGACGACCCAGTCTGCGGTCAAGCAAGTCCAGCGCATGCATACACTGGCTGAACAGCTGCGCAGCAGCGTGGCTTATTTCCGCGTATAGACGACCGAGACATGAATAAAAGCCGCCTCCTGACCGAGAGCGGCTTTTATTCATCTGGCTCCAGCGAATGATGCAGACGCGGGCAGTTTACCGGCAGGGCTGCACACCCCAGCCTGCCCGGCCGCGATGGCAGGCAAAATCTTCCCGCACGCTATCTATGCGCCAGCGCCCGTCGGAGGCACGGTTGACATCGAAACGCCAGCGGTTGCCGCGCACGCTGTCATCCAGCAATCCCTCGCGCACCACACTGATGCGGGCATGATCGAAGGCTTCCGGCCGGCTGTGCTGCTCTATCTTCAGCGTCGCATACTCGAAACGGCCATCCTGCCCCAGACGGTGACCGAGAAAATCGGTCACCACCTGTAGCGGCAACTGGCCAGCCTGGCCGGTATACGGCAGGCGCCCCTCATCGGTATACGCCCATGCCGGCAAGGACAGCAGCATGGCAAACACGCATTTTTTCATAGCGGACTCCTTATCTGACCCGCGCTATTAAGCCACACATCGCACCGCTTATCGCTTGCCGATTGCTCCAGCCTGTTCAGACTAAGCCATGCGTCGCCGCAGCCAGCGGCTGAAGCGCTCCACCGACCACGACAACACCACCATGGCCATAATCAGACTGGTGGCGGTTTGGGTCTGGAATAGCGACAAGGCCATAAACAGCTGCTGGCCGATGCCGCCCGCCCCCACAATGCCCAGTACCGCAGCGATGCGGATATTGTTTTCCCAGCGATACAGGCTGTAGGCCAGCCATTGCGTCATGATGGCGGGCAACAGGCCGTAGCAAAATGCACGGGCAGGCGATGCCCCCGCCAGCAACAGCGCCTGCACCGGTTCGCGCGGGGCATTTTCCAGCGTTTCGGCAAATAGCCGCCCCAACACCCCGCTGGTATGCAGACAGAGCGCCAGCACGCCGGCCGCCGGTCCCAGACCGACCAAGAGCACGGCCAGTGCCGCCCACATCAGGTCAGGCACACCACGCAGTAAATTGAGCAGCAAACGGGCCGCAGCCTGCGGCAAGATGCCTGCCAGTCCGGCAGCAGGCACGCTTAGCAGTGCGGCAAAAATACAGGCAAGCACGGTACCGCTTACCGACATGGCCAGCGTTTCGGCCATGCCTTGCATCAGGCTGACCAACAAATCCGGCCCGCTGTCCGGCGGCCAGAATTCGGCTGCAAACGCAGGCAGTGCCTTGAAATCGAACCCGCCAGCCAGCCACGCCGGTGCCAGACATAGCAGGCTGGCAACCAGTGCCAGCAGTGCCCCGCCCAGCAACAGGGCTTGTCCGTATCCGGTGTAAAGTGCAGCCCTTGCCAGACGGCTGATACCGTCGCTCATCATCACCAGCAACATAAACACCAGCAGCAGGGTGCTGACTTCACCGCCATTCATCATCTTGATGCTGGTATCCAGCAACTGGCCAATGCCGCCGGCGCCGACAAAACCCATCACCGCCGAGGCGCGAATCGCACATTCCCAGCGATACACGCTATAGCTCACCAGTTCGGGCAGGGCTTGCGGCAACAAGGCCCAGCTCAGGCGCTGCAGACGGCTGGCACCCTGAATGGCAAGCGCACGGCAGGCGTCTGCCGGCTGGGAGTCAAGGATCTCGGCATAGACCTTGCCCAACATGCCGCCATAGGCCAGACCGATAGCCAGCACCGCAGGCAGGCTACCCAGACCCACGGCACGCACAAACAGCAAGGCCCACACGATTTCCGGAATCGCACGCAACAGCACCAGGATGCCGCGCAACAGGCTCTGCCCTGCTTGCCAGGCACGATGATGCACGCCTGGCGTATCCAGCGCAGTACAGCTCGCAACAGCGGCGGGGATGGCGATCAGCATGGCCAGCGCGAGCCCCAGCGTGGCACTGGCCAGCGTCACCGAGGTTTCACGGACGACGTCATTCAGGAAAGAGCGCTCATGCGCCGGCGGAAAAAAGCCGCCCACGAACTGCCCCAGCGTGGTCCAGCTAGCGCTGTCCAGCAATGCTGCCGGATGAAATCCGCTGGACTCAAATGCCGATGCCAGCAACAGGCACAGGATCAGTGTCGCCAGCAGCCGCGGCCGCCGCGCCGGATCACTTGCATATGAAGGGACTGGCACTAGCATGGCCATGCCGCCGCACTGCGGGAAGGGGCTGGAGGCAAGGGGATGGCGCTCTCACCGCGATACAGCTGATCCAGCAAGGCCGGGCTGACTTGGCTACGGGGCAGGTCAAACAGGATGCGCCCGTCACGCAGGCCGACAATGCGCTCGAAATGGGCAAGAGCCAGTTCGACCGAGTGCAGACTCATCAACAAGGTCGCACCACGGCTGCGGGCATCCGCGCATAACAGGCTGACAGTCTGCTCGGCCAGATGCGGATCCAGCGCCGATACCGGCTCATCGGCCAGCATCAGCTCGGGAGCCTGATACAACACGCGCGCGATGCCGGCGCGCTGGCGCTGCCCGCCGGAGAGCTGGTCGCAGCGCATCCACAATTTATCGGCCAGCGCCACCCGTGCCAGTGCGTCGGCAACAGGCTGATGCTGATGGGGCCACAGCAGTTGCGTGAGGGAGGCCAATGTAGACATCTGCCCCAGACGGCCGGCACGTACCGCATGCACCACACGCTGGCGCGCAGGTAGCGGCGGACTTTGGTAGATCGTCCCGATACGGGTGCGCAGCGCCTTGAGCTGGCGGGCGCTGAGTTGCCACGGCAGCGTATCCAGCAGCCGGGCCTTGCCGCGACTGGGGGCATAGCCAGTATTGGCCAGTTGTAGCAACGAGGACTTGCCCGCGCCGGAAGGGCCGATCAGTGCCAGCTGCCCGCCCTGGGCGACAGACAGGCCGATATCGTCCAGCACCGGCGTCTGGCCAAGGCGCAAGCTGACCGAATCGAATTCAAGACTCATGGTTTTCGGGGGGCTTCTTTGGAATTCGAAAGGTGTCTTGTCGGGGCAGCGATGCGTGGCGCTCACGCACCGCTGCCCGGCAGGGTGCTTTTATTTCAACAGGCCGGCCTCGCGCGCAGCCGATTCTATGCTTTGGTAGTTGGCCGCGCGGGTCGGCACGAAGCGGGTGGCACGCTGCAGCTCGAGAATAGCCAGATCAGCCGGCTTTTTCGGATCCAGCTTGAGGAAGGCGGCGCTGATTTTCTTTTGCAGCTTGGCATCCAGCGTGCCGCGTACCGTCCAGTTGTAATCGTAAAAAGACGGCGTGGTCGCCACCACCTTGACCTTGCTTGGATCTATCTTTCCGCTTTCGACCAGTTTTTCCCACACCGAGGCATTGAGCACGCCGCCGTCGACCTTGCCGGACGCAACCCAGGCGACCGTCGCATCATGTGCACCGGAATAGCCTACATTCTTGAACGCGGTTTCCGGCTTGAGCCCGGCTTTTTGCAGGAAATAGCGCGGCATCAGGTGGCCGGAAGTACTCGAGGCCGAGCCGAAAGCAAAGCTCTTGCCCTTGAAGTCCTGCAAGCTCTGGATACCCGAAGCCGTGCCGGCAATATATTTGGAGGTAAAGCGGGTGTCTTCCTCGCGCTGCACCAGAGGCACGACCTTGCCGCGCTGGCTGGCTTGTACAAAGGTAAAGCCGCCCAGCCAGGCCAGATCGATCTTGTCGCTATTGAGCGCAGTGACCACCGAGGCGTAATCGGTCACCGGAATAAACTGGACCTTCATTCCCAGCTCTTTTTCCAGATACGCGCCCAAGGGCGCAAATTTGCGCTGCAGTTCGGTCGGGGCTTCATCCGGAATAGCGGAAACCTTGAGGATGGCTTCGTCGGCATGGACAAACAGGCTTGCGCCCAGCAGTAGCCCTGCCAGCAGATTTTTGGCGTGCATAGTGTTCTCTTGTGTGGTGCGGGCAATACGCCGCATACATCCGGCCCGGGCGGTGCGCCCGGACAATAAAAATCCAGTCATCAGGACTGGCAAGGGTGGCGGGCAATAGGCCGCCGAAAGCCGTCCGGCTACGCGAGGCAGCCGGGCGGCATTCTAATTCATTTCACATACCATGACACGGATAAACGCAGGCTCTCATGCACGAGCTTAACGCAACAGCGTCCACAGCATCTCGGTCGCCATCACCGCCATCAACAGCGCGAACGCCTTCTTCAGTTTCGCCACCGGCAATTTATGCGCGGCACGTGCGCCAACCGGCGCCAGCAAGACGGTCATCACCATCAGAGTCAGCATGGCCGGCAGATAGATGAAACCAGCCGAGCCCCATGGCAAGCCGGTCTGGCCCCAGCCGCTAGCCAGATAACCGATGGCGCCGGACACGGCAATCGGCCAGCCCAGCGCGGCACTGGTGCCTATGGCGGTATGCACCGGCACATTGCACCAGCTCATAAACGGCACGCTCATCGAGCCGCCACCGATGCCGACCCAGCTCGAGATCATGCCGATCACACCGCCCGCCCCCCATTGCCCGGCTGTGCCCGGCAGTTCGCGGCTGGCCGGCGGCTTGGCGCCCAGATACATCTGCAGCCCGATCACATAGGCGTAGAGCACGAAAAACCAGCGCAGCTCGCGCCCCGGTATCCAGCCGGCGATCACGCTGCCGGCCAGCGTGCCCAGCACCATAGCCGGTGCCATGCGCTTGACGATGCGCCAGTTCACCGCGCCCCGTTGCTGGTGGGCGCGCACGCTGGAAATGCTGGTAAACACCATCACCGCCAGCGAAGTACCCACCGCAATATGCTGGACATGCGCGCCGCCCAGATGGGCAGCAGACAATACGCCAACCACCACCGGCACAATGACCAGTCCACCGCCCACACCCAACAGGCCGGCCAGAAAACCGGCAATCGCCCCGAAACCCAGCAACACCGCAAACAAGGATAAAGACAGCATTAGCTCAGGTGCTCCATGATAATTGCCCACTGTTGCGGGCTGACGGGGGTAATGGACAGGCGGTTACCACGCTTGAGCACCGCCATGTCCTCCAGGCCGGGGATCGCACGCAGGGCGGCCGGGCTCAGCAGCGGCGTTGTGGCGACAAAGCGCACGTCGACGCAGACCCAGCGCGGCGCATCCGAGGTAGATTTCGGGTCGAAATACGGGCTTTGCGGATCGAATTGCGAGCTGTCGGCATGTGCGGCACACGCTACTTCGGCGATGCCGGCAATGCCCGGCGCCGGACAGCTCGAATGCCAGAACAGCACCTGGTCACCCGGTTGCATGTCGTCGCGCATGAAGTTGCGCGCCTGATAATTGCGCACCCCATTCCATTCAAAGGCGCGTGCGGGCTCACGTGCCAGATCGGCTATAGCCGTATCGTCAGGCTCGGACTTCATCAGCCAGTAACGCTTTTCCACTCTGTGCTCCATAAAAAATGCCGGCAGTATGCCGGCATTGTGCGGATGCGAATCTATTCAGGCAAGGCGGGATGCCCCTAGTCGAAGATACCCTGCAGGACATCGGCGATGATGGCCGTCCCTATCGCCACCAGCACCAGATCGCGTCCGGCCACCTGCCATTCATAGCCAGGATGGCGCGGCAACTCGTTCAGCAATGGCAACGGAACAGCCCGCTTGGCAATGCCCGGAGGCAGCGGTTTGCCGCGGGCCAGATTCTTGCGTATGCCAGGCGGCAGGGATGCATAGCCGCCGATATCGATATGGTGCTCGCGGATAATGGCCTGCACCGCCGCGGCCGTAATGCCGGCACGGATCAGATCCTGCGCCGCATCATGGCCATCGACCGCGCGCTCGACACTCCCTTTTTTACCCGACGGCTGATGCTTCTGCGGCTTGCCAGCGTGGCCATGCGGATTGCCCTTGCCCTCGGGTGGTGCCGCCGATACCGGCGCACCGGCCAGCATCAGCGACAACAGGCCGCACAGGGTGGCGCGGATCATGACAGACACGGTTTCTCCTTCATGCATACATAATAATCAGGGTAAACCATCAACCCCAGCGCTGCCAGCCTTGTGCCGTCAGCCGGTACAGGCCGGCCTCGGTCAGCAGCGCATCCAGCCGCACATCCCAGCTCTCGCGCGGCACCCGCGCCACACGCTGGCATTCATACGCCACCCCGACTAGCAAAGGACCACCGGCACGGCGGCGGCGGTAAGCCAGTGTCGCATCGTAGAAACCGCCGCCCTGCCCCATGCGATAACCCTCGTCATCGATGCCCAGTAGCGGCACAAACAACAGATCCAGATTTTCGGCGCGCGCCAGCATTCCGTCGTATTCGGTGATGCCATAGCGCGGATGGGAAAACCAGCGATCAGCCGCGCCAATGCGGGAAAACCACAAACGGCGGGCACGATGGGGGATGCGGGGTAAAAACAGGGAAGCGCCACGAAACAGGGCGGCACTCATCAAGGGTTCGAGATCGAGTTCGGAGCCGGCGGCAAGATAGCCGCCTATACGCTTACCGCGCCCGAGCAGACGCGAGGCATGGCGCAAAACGGCAAGCGCAGCGCGCCCGCGTTCGACACGCGACACGGCCATGCGCCGGCGGCGCAATTCACGCCGGAGCAATTGTTTATCGTGGACAACGGGGAGATTCATCTTGGAAGAGGAACCCCCCGCGAGTGGCGATCCGGCAAAATCCGCTTGAACCCTGAACAAAGGGGGTCACGGGTCTTGTGTTTCGGGCGCTTCCGGCAAGCCGGAGCGACACACCCACACATGTTAAAACCTGCAACCAAAGCGAACACATTGGTTCAAGGAAATTTGTGAGCCTTCTCGCACACCGCAGGGGGATTTAAACCTTGCAGTGACCGGCCTGACTAGCTGGGCCGGCTCTGATCAAGCGCCGTATCGGCCGCTTCGATCATGGAACGTATTTTACGTTGGAATTGCGCGATCTCCAAGCCCTCACCGACTTTTATCTTCAAAAGATCATGCGCGATATTCAGCGCCGCCATAATGGCGATCTTGTCGGTGTCCATAATGCGGCCGGCACCCTGAATCGCATCGATCTTGCCGCTAAGCAAACGCACTGCTTCTTGCAGTGTTTCCTGCTCCTCCGGCGGCGTAGCAATAGCGAACTGGCGGCCCAGCAGGTTAACGTCGACGTGGACCAGATTACTCATCGTCAGCTTCTCCCGGCAGGCGCGCGATCAAGGCTTCGACCCGCAAGCGCGTCTCTTCGACGCAGAACTTGAGTTCGGCATTTTCTTTCAGCACTTCAGCCAGCACGCTGGCCATGCGCTCATTCTGGCCATCCAGCTCGTGGATGCGTGCAATCAGCGCAGCAACCCGGCCTTCCAGAGATTCGAATTCGGTTTCCATGACGGCGAGAATAGCCAAGCCCGGCAAGGCCGTCAAACACTGCCCTTGCACAGGCCAGCCTTATGGCGTTTTCAGCACCAACGGCAGGCCGCAGGCCACCAGTGTCACCTGATCGCACACGGCCGCCACATCCTGATTCAAACGCCCCAACTCGTCGACAAAACACCGCGTCATCGCATCGGCCGCCACCACGCCCCAGCCGGTCTCGTTGGACACCAGCAATACCGTACCCGATATGTCGGCCAAAGCCACCAGCAGCGCCGCTTTCTCCACCTCAAAAGCATTGGTATGCAGCGCGCCATCCTCACCGAAAAAGCGCATCAGCCACATGCCGAGGCAATCGACCAGCAGCAGGGTGTCAGGCGCAGACTGCGCCCGCAGCAGCGCCGCCAGATCCCGCCTGGCCTCGGCCAGCGCCCAGACGGGCGGGCGGCGCGCCTGATGATGCGCCACCCTTTGGCCAAACTCGTCGTCACGCACCTGAGCCGTAGCGATATACGTCACCGGGCCCAGGTGTGCCAAGGCCAGGCTTTCGGCAAAGCGGCTCTTGCCGCAACGGGCACCACCCGAGATCAGATGCGTAGTCATGGCTTACTTGGGCTGGTAACGCACGCCAACGAACCAGGTACGGCCGCCGGTGTTGTAGCCGTAGGCATTTTCATAGTCACGGTCGGCTACGTTCTCGATACGCGCGGTTGCGGTCCACTCGCGTGCAAGCTTCACATCTGCATACAGGTTCAGCTTGGCATAACCCGGCAATTCCGCGCCATAATCAGGACGGCTGGCAGTGACATGATATTCCGCACCACTGATCCAGCGTCCCCAGTCATAAGAAGCATTGACCTGTCCAAACGCATGAGCACGACGGAGCAATTGCTTGCCCGTATTGCGGTCTTCCGGATCCTGCCAAGTCGCCGAGCCGGATAGCGTCAACGCCCCCATGCTGGACTCACCCACTAGCGTCACACCTTCAATACGGGCATCGCGGTTAACCGCCCCCATATTGTTGGTCGTCCCCTGATAAATAATCAGGTTATCTATCGTATTCTGGAACCACGTCAGCTCGGCACGATGCCCTGCATTTGTCCAACGCAAGCCTGCCTCATAATTGGTCGCTTCTTCCGGTTTCAAGTTAGGATTCGGCTTATACGAGCCGTACAGGTTATTGAAGGTTGGTGCCTGAAAGGCAGTGCCATAACCGGCACGAGCCAGCCAGCCATCAGCAAAGCGATAGCCATAAGAGGCCTGCCCTGTAGTCTTGCCGCCAAACTGGGAATTATCATCATGGCGCAAACTGGCCTGTAACAGGTGAGGCCCAAAATCACCGGTATAACCGACAAAAGCTGCTTTATTGGTGCGGCGCGTTACGGTGAAACCATTAGGCATGTAGCTGGAAACACCATCTACATTCTGCTCGGTATGCACCAGCCCCAACTGCAAAGCACCCAATTTGGTTGCCACATCGTTCTGCCACAGCCATTCGTTCTGCGTGGTATCGAACAAGCTGGCACGAACATCCATCTGCCCATCATCAAAGCCCTCCTGCTTGTCCTGCGTACGGGCAAAGCGCAGGGTACTGCTCCAGATATCGGTCAGCTTGTTTTGCAATTCGATGCTTTGACCGGACAAACGGCCTCTGATTTCATCCTGATTAACTTCACTCACATCGTATTCGACATTGCTGGATGTCTGAAACGAACGCACGGTCAGCGCGTGGCCTGCTGCCAATGTTTGCGTCAAATAGGCAGAGTAGGCATTCTCGCGATAAGCATCTCGGTCAGGATTATGCAGCCCCCATTCAGAATCCGAATTGGCACTCTGTGCAGAGAAGCCATTCGTCGACTGATGGCTCAGATTGATACCAAAGGCGGTGTTTGCCAATTTGCCATTGATACCCATGCCAGCAATCGTCGTACCACGCTCACCAAAGCCCAGATTCGCGCTGAACTTCGGTGCACCATCACCCTTGCGGGTAAAGATCTGGATCACGCCACCAATCGCATCCGCGCCATACAAACTGGATGCCGGCCCACGCAGAATTTCAACCCGATCGATCAGATCCAGTGGAATTTGCTGCAAGGCGGTCGTGCCGGCAGATGCCGACACAATGCGCATGCCATCGACCAGAATCAGTGTGTGATTCGAATTGGCACCGCGCATGAATACTGAAGAACTGGTTCCCATGCCGCCATTACTCACGACCTCCACCCCAGGCTGCCGCGCCAAAAGCTCGGTCAGCTGGGTGGCACCGGTTTCTTCGATCTCCTCGCGTGTAATCACCGTCACATCGGACAGTACTTTGGACACCGGCGTTGCCATACGGGTGGCGGTAACCACCATCTCTTCGGTCTGAACCGGGGTTTGGGCGGCGAATAGCGCCGGAGATAGTGCCAGAGACACCAGCGCAACAATAGATTTTTGCTTGAACATTAGGACAGCACCCCTCGAAAGAAAAACGAGAAGGAGTGCAGGAAGAAATGCGCAGTCCGCGCACCTTTAAGAACGACAATGGTCGTTATCGCCTCCCCGCGATACTCCAGCTAAAGACGCCAGTTCCGGCGGCGTCCGTGCAGGCTGGTCTCCGGGCTGGGTCAAACCAGCTTCGCGCCTTCCCGCCGAATATCGACAGTGGCTGTTGCGAAGCCTGCGCATCATTACTGATACGAGACCTTACCGTTGCGGGGGCAGCGCCGGATTTACACCGGCTTCCCATGACCTGCGGCGCGCAGTATATCTGGGCAAGCCGATTCCTTCCACGCCATTTGCGTCTTGCCTTATATTCCTTGACCATATAGCCCCCATACACAAAGCCCATCATGCCGACCTCGCTCCCCATCCCCGACCATATCGCCCTGCTCGCCGCCCAAGCCCGTCAAAACCGGCTGACCAAGCCCACAGGCAGTCTGGGCATGCTGGAAGACATTGCCTGCCGTTTTGCCGCCTGGCAGCAACGTGAAATCCCGCAACTGCCGCATGCAGCCATCACCGTGTTTGCCGCCGATCATGGCGTGACGGCCGAAGGCGTATCGGCTTACCCATCGGCCGTCACAGCCGAGATGGTGAAAAATTTTGCTGCAGGTGGCGCAGCCATCTGTGTACTGGCGCGCCAGCATAATGCACGGCTGGAAGTGGTCGATGTCGGCGTCGCCAGCACTTTGCCGCCCTTGGGCGAACATGTGGTGAACGCCAAGGTGATGACCGGAACGCACAATCTGGCGGTACAAGCTGCCATGAGCCGCGAGCAAGCGCAAGACGCGATAGAGGCCGGTCGCGCCGCCGCGCGTCGCGCCATTGATGCCGGTGCCACGCTGCTGATTGCCGGCGATATGGGCATAGGTAACACCACAGCCTCCGCCGCGCTGATCTGCCGTTTTTGCGCGCTGCCCGCCACGACCGTGGTCGGACGCGGCACCGGGGTGGATGATGCCGGCGTTCAACTCAAGGCACGCATTGTCGAGGCGGCACTGGCGCGCCTGACGCCGGACACTGAGGCGCTGGCGGTACTGGCCGAAGTAGGCGGACTGGAAATCGCCGCCATGGCCGGCTTCTATCTGGAGGGCGCACGCTTGGGCGTGCCCAGCCTGGTCGACGGCTTTATCGCCGCTGCTGCGGCACTGGTGGCGCAGGCGCTGGACCCAGACTGCACCCTGTGGCTGATGGCCAGCCACCGCTCGCAGGAAACCGGCCATCTGGCCGCGCTGGAACATCTTGGCCTGAGTCCGCTGGTCGATTTTCGCCTGCGTCTGGGCGAAGGCTCGGGCGCGGCTTTGGTGTTGCCGCTGATTGCCTCTGCCATCCTGCTGCACGGTGAAATGGCGACCTTTGATAGCGCCGGCGTGTCGGACAAGGCATGAGCGCCTACACGCTCACCTTGCTGCGCCACGGCGAGATAGATCACGCCGGCCGCCTGATCGGCCGCACCGATCTCGCGCTAAACACACAGGGCTGGCAACAGCTGCATGCAAGCTGGGGCAGCCTTAGCCGTACCGCGCCGGTGACGGCGCTAGCCAGCTCGCCGCTGCAGCGCTGCCACGGTTTTGCCGTCGAGTCGGCACTGGCCGCCTCGCTGCCGCTGAACGTCGATGCCGGTTTTGCCGAGATGGACTTCGGCGACTGGGACGGCCTGCCATCGGGTCTGATAGAGGCTCAGGCTCCGGGCTGGGGCCTGCGCCTGGCAGCCGGCGAGCTATGCCCCCCCAGGGGAGAGGACTACGCCGGCTTTCGCCAGCGCATACTGGCAGCGCTGGCGCAGTGGAATACGCAAGCCACAGGCGATCACCGTGTACTGATCACCCACGGCGGCGTGATTACCCTGCTCCTGGCCGAGTTGCTGGGCCTGCCATTTAGCGCCGCACGGCTGATCTCGGTACCACGCGGCGGTTTCGCCCAGCTATCCCTCCTCGAAGGGCATCCAGCCTATCTCACCCGACTGGAGTCGCCATGCGTAGCCTGATTCTGGCGGTGCAGTTCCTCACCCGCCTGCCCACTCCCCAGCTCAAGCACTTCGACCCGGCGTGGCTGGCCGATGCCGCGCGCTGGTTTGCCGTGGTCGGCCTGCTGGTCGGTGCGCTGATTGCCTTGCCGCTGTTTGCACTGGGTCAGATCGAGCCCTGGCTGGCGGCGATCGCGTCGCTATTGCTATGGGTATGGGTGACCGGTGGCCTGCATCTGGACGGGCTGGCCGATCTGGCCGATGCGCTAGGCGCTGCCCATAGCTCGCCGCAGCGCTTTATGGAAGTGATGAAAGACCCGCATGTCGGCAGCTTCGGCGTCATCGTGCTGATCTGCCAGCTGACGGCCAAACTGGTGCTGATGATGCTGCTCGCCAGAGCCGGGCTATGGGCAGCCCTGCTGCTGATACCGGCGTGGGCGCGGCTATTTGCCGTGGCCTGGTCGGCCACCCTGCCACCCTTGGCTGCCGGCAGCGGCGAGCGCTTTGCCTGGCGCAGCCACTGGCCTTCGTTCTGGCTGGCGGCGGCTACGCTTGCCAGCCTGTCGGCCTGGCTCTCCCCGGCTTTGCTGGCCGCACCATTGGCGGGTGTGCTCTGGTGGGCGTATCTGAAAAAGAAGCTGGGCGGGATGAGCGGCGATTGTCTGGGCGCGGGGATAGAGGTTAGCGAGACGCTGCTGCTCTTGCTGCTGGTCAGTGCCACGCTGATCAATTAAACGACAAAAGGGCATCCGTCAGGGATGCCCTTTTACTTACCTATAAATTACAGCTTGCCTGCCACCTTGCGCTGGCGCAGCACGCATAACAGATCGCAAGCAATATGTGCCGCGGCCAGGGCGGTGATTTCGCTCTGGTCAAATGGCGGCGACACTTCCACCACATCCATCCCCACCAGATTCACGTCTTCCAGCCCGCGTACGATCTGTAGCGCCTGTGCGCTGGTCAGCCCGCCCGGCACCGGCGTACCGGTACCCGGGGCGAAGGCCGGGTCGAGACAATCGATATCAAAGGTCAGATAAGCCGGGTTGTCGCCCACGATGTCCTTGATACGGCGCAGCGTTTCGGCCGCGCCGATCTCGTGCACCGTCGGTGCATCGATACGCGGAATACCCATAAAGTCATCATTCCAGGTACGCAAGCCGACCTGCACCGAGGTTTTCGGATCAATCAGCCCGTCTTTCACCGCCTTGTAAAACATGGTGCCGTGGTTAAGGCTGTCCGGACTGTCGTCAGCCCAGGTATCGCAATGGGCATCGAAGTGGATCAGGCTCAGCGGCTTGCCATATTTCTCGGCATGCGCAATCAGCAAGGGATAGGTGATGAAATGGTCGCCACCAAAGGTCAGCATCTTGGCGCCGGAAGCAAGGATGGTGCGCGCATGTTCAATAATCGCGTCCTTGATGGTCAGCGGGTTATGCGCATCGAACCAGCAGTCGCCATAGTCGATCACCGCCAGATCCTCGAACGGATCAAACCCCCAGGGAAAGGGCTTGAGCTCGGCCAATTGCACGCTGGCAGCACGCACAGCCGCCGGCCCCAGACGCGCGCCGGGGCGGAAGGTCACCGCCAGATCCAGCGGCACGCCGGACACCACCACATCGGCCCCGGCAAGCTCGCGCGTGTAGTTGCGGCGCATAAAGGAGAGCACGCCGGCGTAAGTGTTTTCGATGGAAGAACCGAACAGGCCGGTACGGCGGATCGCGCCGTCCCCATAAATCATCTGCGACATGGTGTTACCCCATGTAAATCACGCCGGGCAGTCACCGGCTACCGTCCATCTTGTACAGCCGACGGTTTAAGGCTGCCGTGCCCCATCGGCACATCATGCAGTGTGCCCTCGGTATCAGCACTACGCAAGAAAGACAACGAAAGCATACTCATTTGTAATAAGCCGGCAACATGCGATAAGATCATGCTGAGCTTGATAGGTTTCACTTAATACGAAAACGGGCATCATCGATGATGCAAGATGGCTTTCGATCTTTTATTGCAGGCACAAGCCATGACCTTTTCTAAATTCAGGCAACTGATTGTCACCTTGCTGTTGATTGGACTGGCTGCCTGCGATAGCGAACAAGCTTCTATTTCCGCCATTACCGCATCGGCTCCGGCGACCGCTGCCAGCGGCACAAATGGCCTGCGGGTGTCGCTGGTCATGAAAACCCTGACCAATCCCTTCTTTATCGAAATGGAAAAAGGGGCACGCCGTGCCGCGCAGGAAACCGGCACCCGGCTGGATGTCAAAACAGCGACACAAGAAACCTCGATCGAACAGCAAATCAAGATTGTCGAAGATACAGTCAAGCGCGGCACGGATGCGATCGTGATTGCACCGGGCGACTCGGTGCGCCTGGTGCCGGCCCTCAAGCAGGCACAGCAGGCCGGCATCCATATCGTCAATATCGATAACCGGCTGGACACACGAGCCATGGCGGCACAAGGCATGCGTCCGGTGCCTTTTATCAGCATCAACAATGAAGCGGCCGCTTTTACATCGGCCATGGAACTGAGCCGCCATCTGCCCGCGCACTCGGCGGTTGCCATTATCGAAGGCATTCCATCGGCCGATAATGCAAAGCAACGGCGCCTGGGCGCACAGCGCGCCTTCCAGCAGGCCGGCATGCAGCTCGTTGCCAGCGAAAGCGCCTACTGGAAAATAGACGATGCCTACCGTGTCACCCAGTCCTTGCTGCAACAACACCCCAATTTGCGCGGAATTTTCTGCGCCAACGATATGATGGCGATCGGTGCCCGCAAATATCTGACTGACAGCAAGCGCACACACATCCTTGTCGCCGGCTTCGATGCCATCCCCGATGCCCGCCTGGCACTCGCCCGTGGCGAACTGGTCGCGACAATGGACCAGCAGGGCAATGAACAAGGCTATCAGGGCGTCAAAACAGCGCTTGCCATGCTAGCCGGCAAGCCGGTGCCGGCCGAGTTACTGGTCGATTCCGTTCTTCTGCGCGGCACGCGCCCCGGCACAGCACCGTAATGAAGATCAATATCTCGTTCAAGCTGATCGGGTTCTTGCTGGCCATCAGCGTCTTGCCGCTGCTGCTATACCAGCTGATCAGCTTCAGCGTGACGCGCAGCACGGTGGTCGAGCTGGCTTCCCGCCATAATATGAACCTACTGACCGAACAGGCCGCCCATCTGACCCAGCATCTGGAACAGATCGAAGACCTGATTCATAACATCGAGTCGGTAGACGAGATCAAGCAGATGCTGGCGCGCGCCGACAAATCCAGCCAGCGCGACAATGCTTTCGAGTCCTTATCTACCCAGGCGCGCATAGGCTATATCCTCAGCGGATACAGCAGCCTGAAAGGACTGGCCTCCATCGATCTGTTTACCCGCAATGGCCAGCACTACCATGTGGGCGATACGCTCAACCTGTCAGCCATCGACCATACGCTACGCGAGCGATTGCAGCGCGACACGAACGGTGCAGGTAATGCCATTCGCTGGCATGGCATTGAAAACAACGTCAATACCTCGTCCAGTACCCGGCAAGTGATTGTCGCGACCAAACTGCTGCAACAGCTGGATGCCAGCGGCCAGAAGACGGCGACTCTCGCCATGCTGCAGGTCAATTTCGACCCGCGCTTTCTGTACCAGCACCTGCGCGAGATGGAGATGGGGAAAGGTGCGGTGTTACTGGTCGTCGACGCCAAACAGCACCTGCTGTTTCACCCGGACGAAGCGCTGCTGGGGCAGGCCATAGATCCGGCGCTAGGCGTACTGTTACAAGGCCGGCAAGGATCGCTCACCATCAAAATGGATGAGCAAGCAACCCAGCTCAACTACCACAAACTGGCAGGGCTGGATTGGTATGTAGTTAGTCTGATACCGCAAGCGACCTTGCTGGCACCGGTCAGCCGCATCGCACAGGCCGGCGTCGCCATCCTGCTCGCCTCCCTGCTGCTGATTGCCTTGCTGATCCGCCTTTATACCATCCGGGTTATACATCCCTTGCGCGCCATTTCGGACGGTTTCCGCGACTTTCAGGCCGACCGCCTGCCACCGCGGTGGCGACTGGCCAAAATACGCACACTTGACGAAATCAACCAGCTGACAGAATGGTTCAACGCCTTTCTTGACCGCGCACAGGAACGTCAGCGTGCCGAAGCCGACCTGCGCATTGCGGCTATCGCCTTCGAGGTACAAGAAGGGATGGTCATCACGGACCGGCACCAGTTAATCGTGCGCGTCAATCAGGCCTTTTGCGACATCACCGGCTATCGCAGCGAAGAAGTGGTGGGCCAGCCTATCCGGCTGCTGCAATCGGGCCGTCACTCTGCCGAGTTTTATCGCGCCATGTGGGACGAACTGGTCCGCAACCATACCTGGCAAGGCGAGCTATGGAACCGGCGCAAGAATGGCGAGATTTACCCCGAGTGGCTGACTATCACCACGGTTCTCGATGAGCAGGGGCAAATCACCCACTATATCGGCACCATGACCGATATTACGTTGCGTAAACATGCCGAAGAAGAGATCCAGCGTCTGGCCTATTACGATCCGCTGACCAGACTGCCCAACCGCCGCATGCTGCTGGACAATCTGCAACATGCCATGGCCGGCGCGACACGCAGCGGTTTGTCTGGTGCACTGCTGTTTATCGACATGGACAACTTCAAGGATCTGAACGACACCCAGGGCCATGACAAGGGCGACCTGATGCTGCAACAGGTCGCCCAGCGCCTGCGCAGCAATACGCGGGATAGCGATATTGTCGCCCGGCTAGGCGGAGACGAGTTTGTGGTACTGCTGGAAGGGCTGAGTACCGACCCGGAAACTGCAGCCGGCTATTGCAAGACCGTAGCCGAAAAACTGCTGGCGGCCCTGCAGGAAAACTACATCCTGGGCAAACATAATCACCACAGCTCCTGCAGCATCGGCGTTGCATTGGTCCATGGCCACGATGGCAATATCGAAAACATGCTCAAGCAGGCCGATCTTGCGATGTACCAGGCCAAGGCCAGCGGACGCAATACCGTCTGCTTCTTCGACCAGGCCATGCAGCATACGGTAGACGAGCGCGCTGCGCTGGAGTCCAGCCTGCGCGATGCCATACACCAGCAGCAACTGGCACTGCACTATCAGCCTCAGGTCAATGCCCAAGGCAAGGTGCTGGGCGCCGAAGCATTGTTGCGCTGGCAACACCCCGAAAAAGGCCCGATCTCGCCAGGGCTGTTTATTCCGCTGGCGGAAAAAAGCACGCTCATCATCCAGCTGGGCAACTGGGTACTGGAAACGGCCTGCCGCCAACTGGTCAGCTGGAGCCATGCGCCGGAAAGTGCCGGGCTGACGCTGGCCGTCAATGTCAGCGCCCGCCAGTTTCATCAGCCCGATTTTGTGCAGCAAGTGCTGGACATCATAGAACAGACCGGCGCCGATCCGCGACGACTCAAACTCGAACTGACCGAAAGCATGCTGTTGAACCATGTGCAGCAAACCATTCTCAAGATGATGGCGCTCAAGGCTCACGGCATCAGCTTTTCACTGGATGACTTCGGTACCGGCTACTCGTCGCTAGCCTATCTCAAACGCCTGCCGCTGGATCAGCTCAAGATAGACCAGAGCTTTGTGCGCGATCTGCAACAAGCGGGCCACGATACCGATACCGATATCGTGCGTACCATCCTGGCACTGGCACAGACGCTGGCGCTGGATGTCATTGCCGAAGGCGTAGAGACGGATGCCCAGCAAGCGACCCTGGCACGCCTGGGCTGCCATCACTATCAGGGCTATCTGTTCGGCCGGCCGCTACCGATAGAACAATTCAATCAGGCCCTCAGTCAGAGAAGCGCACAAACCATCACCGCCTGAGCCAGTACGGCCAATGCCGGCAAGATGACACGTCGGCATATATAGTGCGTAGATGCCGACTCTGCTTCCTCCCCGCGTCGATGGCGTCTCCCCCTGGCTGCCCTGGCTTGCTGCCATCAGCCTGTTTATGGAGACGCTGGACGCCACCATCCTCAACACCGCCCTGCCGTCGATGGCCGCCAGCCTGGGCGAGAGCCCGCTGGTGATGCAGTCGGTGCTGGTCGCTTATGTGCTGACGCTGGCGGTGCTGGTACCGCTCTCCGGCTGGGTGGCCGACCGCTTCGGCACCCGCCGCGCCTTCCTTGCCGCCATCGTACTGTTCACGCTGGGCTCCATATTGTGTGCCGCCTCGCAGACACTGCCGCAGATGATAGCCTGCCGTATCGTGCAAGGGGTGGGCGGCGCGCTGATGCTGCCCACCGGACGCCTGGCCGTACTCAAGAGCTATCCCGATCGCACCAGCCGCATGGAGGCGCTTAATTTTATTGCCCTGCCCGGCCTGATCGGCCCGGTACTCGGCCCTTCGCTCGGCGGCCTGATTGTCGAGTACAGCAGCTGGCACTGGATCTTTCTGGTCAATGTGCCGGTCGGCATACTGGGCTTTGTGCTGGCGTGGAGGCATATGCCGCAGCTACGCGAGCCCGCTGCCCGCATCGATGTGCCCGGCTATCTGCTGTTTGCCAGCGGTGTACTACTGCTTTCCTACGCACTGGAGATGTTCGGCGAACACCGCCTGTCCATAGCTGCCACCCTGGCAATGGCCGCTTGCGGCATCGCCAGTATCGCCGGCTATATTGCCTACGCCCGGCACCACAAGGCACCGCTGTTTCCGCTGGCCATTTTCCGCAACCGTATTTTCAGCATCGGCATCTTGGGCAATTTATTGGTGCGTCTGGGCTCGGGCGGCCTGCCCTTGCTGCTGCCGCTATTTTTGCAGCTGGCCTTTCTCTATTCGCCGGCACATGCCGGCCTGCTGCTGATGCCGATTGCCGGTGCCGCGCTGCTGGTCAAGCCCGCCGTCGTGCCGCTGATCCAGCGTTTCGGCAACTACCGCGTGCTGATGCTCAGCAATATCGCGGTGGGGGCAGCCATCATGGCGCTGGCGTTTACCACGCTACAGACAAGCAATCTGTATTTCGTGCTGGTGCTGCTGGCTTTCGGTGCCGCCATTTCGCTGCAATTCTCCACACTCAACGCCAGCGCGCTGTCCAGTCTGCCGGCCGAATACGCCAGCGCCGGCAATATGCTGCTCTCGACCGCCATGCAGCTGGCGCTCAGCATGGGCCTGACCTTCGCCATCGTGGTGCTGTCGCTATTTTTAGGGCAGGACTTCCACCCGGACCAGGGCAAGACCTTTGCCGCCTACCACCATACATTCATCACGCTGGCGCTGATGACATGGGTCAGCGGCCTGGTCTTTTTGCTGATACGAAAACCGGCCAGACAAACGACAAGGCCGGCATAAAGCCGGCCTTGCATTCTGCTTTTCCGCCTTAGCTACCGATCACCCCGCCATCCAGCTTGCGGATCACCACCGTGGCCGAGCGTGGTCGACCGGAAGCAGCGCCGTCCGGCCAGCTCGAAACCGCCGTCGGCTTGGCCGGGTCGGTGCGTTCGCTTTCCGGCTCGCCGGGGTGCTGGATATTGATGAACAGCGTTTTGCTATCCGGCGTAAAACTGATGCCGGTAATCTCGCAGCCGTTGGGGCCGGTGAGAAAGCGACGGAATTCGCCGCTTTGCGGGATCACCGCCAGCATCTGGTTGTTGCCCATGCCTGCGTAGTCCTTCATGTTAACCGTTGAGGTCGACACATCGGTCTGTACCCATAGCACGCCCTGAGCATCGAAGCTGAGTCCGTCCGGGCTGCCAAAGCCATCACCCTTGAGCGCCCCTTTATGCTCGCTCTTGGCGGCATCCTGCTTGCCGGCCAGCGCGAAGATGTCCCACTTGAACGAAGCCGCCGCCGCGTTGCCGCCGGCCTCGTGCCAGCGGATGATATGGCCGAACTTGTTGTCGGCGCGCGGGTTGGCAGCATCCGTGCCCGGCTTGCCCTCGGTGCCGCGCTCACTGTTATTGGTCAGCGTGCAATACACTTCGCCAGCTACGCGCGGGTTGACCGCAACCCACTCCGGCCTGTCCATCTTGGTTGCACCCACGATATCGGCCGCCATGCGGGCCTTGATTGCGACCTCGCCCTGATCGGCAAAACCGGCACCGGCATCCACCCCGTTCTGGCCATGCACCAGCGGCAGCCACTGGCCGGAGCCATCGGCATCGAAGCGCGCGACGTACAGCGTGCCCTCGTCCAGCAAGTTCATATTGGACTTGCGGTTCTTCGGCTGGTAACGGTTTTTCGACACAAACTTGTAGATATATTCGAAGCGCTGGTCGTCCCCCATATACACCACGGCGCGGCCATCGGGCGCAATCGTCACCGTCGCGCCTTCGTGCTTGAAGCGGCCTAGTGCCGTGCGCTTGACCGGCTTAGACTTCGGGTCGTAGGGGTCAACCTCGACCACCCAGCCAAAGCGGTTGGCCTCATTCGGGTTAATCTGCAAGTCGAAACGGAAATCTTCCCATGCCCACTTGTAGCCTGCGTCCTTGTTCTTGATGCCATAACGCTTCTCGTTGTCCGACAGCGTGCCCGAATCGTTGACGAAGTAGCCGTCGAAGTTTTCCTCGCAGGTCAGATAGGTGCCCCACGGCGTCTTACCGTTGGCGCAGTTATTGAAGGTGCCAAGGATCTCGACCCCCTTGGGGTCGGCCTCGGTCTGCATCAGAGCATGGCCGCGCGCCGGGCCACCGATCGCGATCGGCGTATTGGCGGTGATGCGGCGTGCGTACTTCGACGGACGCACCACGCGCCAGCCGCGCCCCTTGCCGGCATCCTCCACCTCGATCACCGATACCCCCACCGCCGCCTGTGCCTTTTTGACCTTGTCGCCGCTCCAGGTTTTCATGCCATCGCTGTGCAGCAGGCCGTCGTCGGTGTATTCATGGTTGATCGCCAGCAGGCCATGCTTGGCAGCCTGCGAGCCCTGCGGCAGCGGGAAGAACGCCATGCCGTCATGGTGCATGCCGGCCTGTACTTCCTGCTCGGCGGCGCTATTGGACGCATCCGGCTTGAACGCAGGGCTCATGCCCTTGATTCCGACCTGGTCGCCCCATGCATACAGCACGTCAGCTACATAGCCTTGCGGCACTACGACCCTATCCTCCACCGAGAACGGCACCGGTGCAAAGCCCAAGACCGCCGGCTTCTCCGACATGGGCGCGGCCTGAACCAGCGCCGGCAATAAACCGGCTACGCCGGCAGCACCACCGGCCTGCAGCACGCTGCGCCGTGACAGGCGTGCATCCAGTACGGCGGAAAACGCCGGGTTGCCCGATTCATTACTGCACTCTTCCACTCCGTGATGCTTGATCTTGTAGCTGTCGCTCATGAATGACTCCGTTGGGTTCTACCGCGAGGCCGGTCGATAAGGACAACCATAAGTCACTACTGTGACAGCAGGATCAAAAAAATATGACATTAATATGAAACGGGCGTGTAACGGAAAGAGAGCAAGGCAGGTGTCGGGAGCGGGCGCTCCCGACGGGCAGGTCGCTTAGTTACAGTTGAAAGGCTGGACCACGATGCCGGGCAGCAGGCGCTGCTGCACCGCCTTGAGTTTGTCCACCTGCTCCGGTGTCAGCGCACGCAGGCTCACCGTGGTTTTCTTGCTGCGCGCTCCGCGCGCATCGATCTGTGCCTTGTCAAAGCCCAGGTCCTTCAGACGCTTGACCAGGGCCTTGGCGCCCTCTTCCTTGGCAAACAGGCCCAATGACAGGTAACCGCGAAACGGGCCCTCATTGCGCACGATATAGCTATCCAGCCCCTTGGCCTTGAGCTCGGCGATCAGGGTCAGCGTCTCGGACTGGGTCGCCAGCGGCGGGTAATACACCCAGGCCTTGCCGCCGGCCTGCTTGTCCTCGCGCACGCTGTCCGACACCTGAGCCGCCGGCAGGCGCAAAGTGGTAATACCGCCACGGGCACGCGCCAGCTGGCTGTCGTTCAACTCGCCCCAACGATAACACTGCTTGACCACCTCGACCTTGGCGACAGGCAACTCGGCACGCGGTGCAACCGCAGCCGGCGCACTGGCTACCGGCTTGACCGGCACAGGTGCGGGTATGGAGGCAAGCGGCACGCTGGCTTCGGTCAGCCCCTGTTCCACACTCGGGGCGCTGGCGGCCACGCGAGCCGGATAGCCATGATCCAG
>NZ_RJTZ01000250.1:0-1901 GCF_024343515.1 Aquitalea sp. S1-19
GATGCCCATCACACAGTGGAAGATCTGGGCATTACGCTGGGTCAGGCCTTTGCCCGTGCCATCGGCGACAAGAAGGGCATACGCCGCTATGGTCATGCTTATGTGCCGCTGGACGAGGCGCTGAGCCGGGTCGTGATCGACCTGTCCGGCCGCCCAGGCCTGGTGTACAACATCGAATTCACCCGTGCCAGCATTGGTAATTTCGACGTTGATCTGTTTTCCGAGTTTTTCCACGGCTTCGTCAACCACAGCATGGTGACGCTGCATATCGACAATCTGCGCGGGATCAACAGCCACCATCAGGCCGAGACCGTGTTCAAGGCCTTTGGCCGTGCACTGCGCATGGCGGTCGAGTTTGACGAGCGCATGGCCGGGCAGATGCCCTCGACCAAGGGGACGTTGACGGCATGAAGGTCGCCATTATCGATTACGGCATGGGCAATCTGCACTCGGTGTTGAAATCGGTGCAGGTCGTCAGCGACAGCGGCACCGAAGTCTTTTTGACCTCCGATCCGGACCGTGTGGTCAAAGCCGACAAGGTCGTGTTTCCCGGCCAGGGCGCGATGCCGGACTGCATGCGCGAACTGCGCGCCCACGGTCTGGCCGAGGCGGTGCTGGAAACCACGCGCAGCAAGCCGTTTTTCGGCATTTGCGTCGGCGCCCAGCTCTTGTTCGAACACAGCGCCGAGGGCGACACCGCCGGGCTGGGCATTTTCCCCGGCAATGTCCTGCGTTTTGGCCATGACTTACACGATGCGCACGGCGAGCGCCTGAAGGTGCCGCATATGGGCTGGAACCGTGTGTTTCAGACCCGGCCGCACCCACTGTTTGCCGGCATCGAAGACGGCGAGCGCTTTTATTTTGTCCACAGCTACCATTTCGCGCCTGACGACAGCGCCTTGAGCCTGGCCCAGAGCGAGTATCCCGAACGGTTTTCCTGTATCGTCGGGCGTAATAATATTTTTGCCACGCAGTTCCACACTGAAAAGAGCCACCGCGCAGGGCTTCAGATGATGAAGAATTTCCTTGCCTGGGATGGCTGTGTTTAACCTTCTGTAGATGAATGCATCATGTTGCTGATACCCGCTATCGATCTTAAAGACGGCCAATGCGTACGCCTGAAGCAGGGCGTGATGGACGACGCGACCGTGTTTTCCGACGACCCGGTCAAGGTCGCGCTGCACTGGCGTGATCAGGGCGCCGACGAGCTGACTTTTCTCGATATCACCGCCAGCTCCGACGAGCGCGATCTGATCCTGCATGTGATCGAAGCGGTGGCCGATCAGGTCTTTATTCCGCTGACCGTGGGAGGCGGCGTGCGTAAAGTCGATGATATCCGCCGCCTGCTCAATGCCGGTGCCGATAAGGTCGGTATCAATACTGCGGCCATCACCAATCCGGACCTGGTGCGCGAGGCAGCCGCACGTTTCGGTTGTCAGGCCATTGTGGTGGCGGTGGATGCCAAGGCGGTGAATGCCGACAACAGCCGCTGGGAAATCTTCACCCACGGCGGACGGCGGGCTACCGGCATCGATGCGGTCGAGTGGGCCGTCAAAATGGCCGACTATGGCGCCGGTGAAATATTGCTGACCAGCATGGACCGCGACGGCACCAAGGCCGGCTTCAATCTGGCGCTCACGCGTGCGGTCGCGGATGCGGTGTCGGTGCCGGTGATCGCCTCTGGCGGCGTCGGCAATCTGCAGCATCTGGTCGACGGGGTCACACAAGGCAAGGCGGATGCGGTGCTGGCTGCCAGTATCTTCCACTTCGGCGAATACACCGTGCGTCAGGCTAAAGAAGCCATGCGCGAGGCGGGGATAGAGGTGAGGTTGTAAGTGCGGTAGCGATGCGGGATCGGGGAGCCGGGATTCGGGAACCGATGTGTTGCCGTGATTTTGGCT
>NZ_RJTZ01000251.1:0-1882 GCF_024343515.1 Aquitalea sp. S1-19
TCTGCAGGATGGAAATCAGATACTCCATACGAAAGCTATTGCGGATCATGAAAAAATCACGCCGCGCATGCATGGCGGTGCCGCCGTGAAACAGCAGGCCGGCAAAACCATGGCGCAACAGATCCTGGATAGGCGTGAGATAGTGCGAGTTGAAAAATTCCGGCCCCAGGCGGGCCAGATTGATAGCCAGCGAATCCCAGCGCGCGTCGGCGGTACGAACCGTCACATGATGCCGGACGAAAGGCGAGATAAATAACACGGCATCCGCAGCCAGCTCGACCGGCTCTGCCGTTCCGATCGCGACCAGCACGCCTTCGCTACGGGGAAACACCAGCTGGCTATAGGGGTGAAAATGCGGCGCACTGTCCTGCTGCTGTTGCAGTTTGTCAAACAGGGTAAAGTCGAGGCGGTTGTCAAAAGCGTAATCCACACAGGCTCCCAAGCATTCGGCTTGCCGGCCATCATCCGGCAAGCCGGCCTCCCTGCCAACGTGGATAGTACATACTCTTGATACAGAACAAATAGTCAGGCTATTGCGCTGCCAGCGTCAGTACCACCGGCGTGTGATCGGACGGACGCTCCCATTTGCGCGGGGCCTTGTCGATGTCGCAAGCCAGCGCCCGCGCCTTAAGCGAATCACTGATCAGGATGTGGTCGATACGCACCCCAAGATTGCGGCGGAACATCATCGCGCGGTAGTCCCACCAGCTGTACTGCTTGTCGTCCTGATTAAACAGACGGAAAGAATCGGACAGGCCAAGCGCAATCAGGCGGAAGAAGGCGGCGCGCTCGGGTTCCGAGCACAAGACCTTGCCCTGCCAAGCCTCGGGGTCATATACATCGCGGTCGTCGGGTGCGATATTGTAGTCACCCAGCAAGGCGAAATCGGTATGTGCAGCCACTTCGCTTGCCACATAGCCTTCCAGTGCCGCGAGCCAGGCAAGCTTGTACGGATACTTTTCCGAGTCGACCGCCTCGCCGTTGACGAAGTAGGCACACATCACGCGCACCCCGCCTACCGTGGCGGTGATCACCCGGCGCTGTACATCGTCGTAACCGGGAATACCGCTGACCACATCGCTTAAGGTCAAAGGGCTGCGCACCAGAATCGCCACGCCGTTATACGTTTTTTGTCCCAGCCAGGCTGCGCGGTAACCGGCCGCTTCAATCTCTTCCTGCGGAAACTTGTCCTGATCCAGCTTCAGCTCCTGCAGGCACAAGACATCGACCGGATTATCCTGCAGCCATTGCAAGACTTGTGGCAGGCGCACCTTGAGGGAGTTGACATTCCAGGTAGCCAATTTCATCAATAAACCCAATCCGTTAAACAATACGTTTAATCAATTAAACAACACTCGCCGCAAGAAACATTGTCAGCCCGCTCTCCTGCGGCCTAGAATCAAATCGTCATATCAACGGAGAGAGCCTTTGCGAGCTCAAGACAAGCGTTTGCAGCACACCGATGCACGGGCACTTTGCCCGACGCAGAATCCGAATCGTACCACCCTGACCCCGATTGCGCCGTCGTTCGCGCTACGCACTCCCACCTTCCGCCACCACCATACGCTGGGTTCGCCCGAGCGGGAAGAGCCGGAAGCCAGCCGCTAATAATGCAAAACCGCCCGGTGACGGGCGGTTTTCCGATTTGAAATCCTGCTTAGAAACTGTGTGACAGACCGACACCCAAGGTGTACTCGTTGTCTACGCCGCTGCCACTGCCAAACGGCACGTTCTGGTCGTACTTGACGCGGCCGTAGGAGACATAGCTCATGGTGCGTTTGGAAATCTGATAATCAGTACCGACGACCCATTGCTGGTAACCGGTGTCCGACTGTTTGGCACCGTTTGCGTCGACATCCCAGCCATAGGCATAGGTCAGGCG
>NZ_RJTZ01000252.1:0-1878 GCF_024343515.1 Aquitalea sp. S1-19
GGCCTAGGACACCGCCCTTTCACGGCGATAACGGGGGTTCGACTCCCCCTGGGGACGCCAGCAGTTTTGGGGGTATAGCTCAGTTGGTAGAGCGCTTGCATGGCATGCAAGAGGTCAGCGGTTCGATCCCGCTTACCTCCACCAGAAGACTCAGGCCTGAAGCCGCAACATCGCTTCGACCGACCATTAAGGTCCCCATCGTCTAGTGGCCTAGGACACCGCCCTTTCACGGCGATAACGGGGGTTCGACTCCCCCTGGGGACGCCAGCAGTTTTGGGGGTATAGCTCAGTTGGTAGAGCGCTTGCATGGCATGCAAGAGGTCAGCGGTTCGATCCCGCTTACCTCCACCAGAAGACTCAGGCCTGAAGCCGCAACATCGCTTCGACCGACCATTAAGGTCCCCATCGTCTAGTGGCCTAGGACACCGCCCTTTCACGGCGATAACGGGGGTTCGACTCCCCCTGGGGACGCCAGCAGTTTTGGGGGTATAGCTCAGTTGGTAGAGCGCTTGCATGGCATGCAAGAGGTCAGCGGTTCGATCCCGCTTACCTCCACCAGAAGACTCAGGCCTGAAGCCGCAACATCGCTTCGACCGACCATTAAGGTCCCCATCGTCTAGTGGCCTAGGACACCGCCCTTTCACGGCGATAACGGGGGTTCGACTCCCCCTGGGGACGCCAGCAGTTTTGGGGGTATAGCTCAGTTGGTAGAGCGCTTGCATGGCATGCAAGAGGTCAGCGGTTCGATCCCGCTTACCTCCACCAGAAGACTCAGGCCTGAAGCCGCAACATCGCTTCGACCGACCATTAAGGTCCCCATCGTCTAGTGGCCTAGGACACCGCCCTTTCACGGCGATAACGGGGGTTCGACTCCCCCTGGGGACGCCAGCAGTTTTGGGGGTATAGCTCAGTTGGTAGAGCGCTTGCATGGCATGCAAGAGGTCAGCGGTTCGATCCCGCTTACCTCCACCAGAAGACTCAGGCCTGAAGCCGCAACATCGCTTCGACCGACCATTAAGGTCCCCATCGTCTAGTGGCCTAGGACACCGCCCTTTCACGGCGATAACGGGGGTTCGACTCCCCCTGGGGACGCCAGCAGTTTTGGGGGTATAGCTCAGTTGGTAGAGCGCTTGCATGGCATGCAAGAGGTCAGCGGTTCGATCCCGCTTACCTCCACCAAAAATACAAAAGCCTCGACTCCGGTCGGGGCTTTTTGTATTTGCATCCGGCAAGTCGCTGCCGCTCCATTTACACTGTCAGCATCAAACCCCCTCCACTGACAGCCATGCTCAGCACCCTGATCGACCAGTACGGCTACTACGCCCTGTTTGCCGGCACAGCCATCGAAGGCGAAACCGTTTTGCTTGCCGCCGGCTTTGCCGCGCACCGCGGCTGGCTGAGCCTGCCCTGGGTCATGGCGGTCGCTGCTGCTGGCGGGTTTTGCGGCGACATGCTGGCTTTCAGCCTGGGGCGCTGGCGCGGCCAATGGCTATTGGCCCGCTTTCCGGCACTGGCCCGCCATACGCCGCGCATCAATACCCTACTGGACAAATGGCATGCCCCGCTCATTATCGGCATACGTTTCATGCTGGGCCTGCGCACCGCCGGCCCAGCCATCATGGGCATGAGCCGCATCCCCTTTGCCACCTTCGCCTTTTACAACGCCATTGGTGCCGCCATCTGGGCCAGCCTGTTCGCGAGCTTAGGCTATGCCTTCGGCAGTGCGCTGACCTTGCTGCTGGGCGAACTCAAACATCTGGAAGAAGCCGCCTTTATCGCCATCGTGTGCACTGGCGCCCTACTCCTGCTCTGGCGCAAACTTCGCCAGCGTGCTTAACGCGGCGCGCGCGCAAGGCAGGCCTGATAACGCCAGTCCAC
>NZ_RJTZ01000253.1:0-1870 GCF_024343515.1 Aquitalea sp. S1-19
GGCTCGGGCTCTTCCATCAGCACCGGCATCACAACAGGCTCGGGCTCTTCCATCAGCACCGGCATCACAACAGGCTCGGGCTCTTCCATCAGCACCGGCATCACAACAGGCTCGGGCACCACCTCCAACACGGGCACACCGGCCACTTCAATCTCCGGCTGAAGCGGCAATCCATGCCCGGCCTCCGCCGCAAAAGCAGGCGGCTGCGATGGCGGGCTAAAATCGGAGCGTGCATCCGCAGCCGGCAAGCCGGTGAAACCTGGCAAAGGCTGCATTTCCTCATCGGGAGCATCTGGCACCAGACTCGCCAGATCCAGATCGGGCACATCAGACTGCCAAGAGGAGGATGGCGCTGTTGCGGACAGCGCCAATGCCGGATCTGGAGCGTCGAAGGCAAAGTCGAAGTCTTCCAGCAGACTATCGACCGAGGCCGGTGGCGCGGTGTGATCAAGCCAGTTATCGGCAGGCACCAGTTCGGAAAAAAGTGCCTCGTCTTTTTCTGTTTGATGCGCCGACCCTGCACCCAGCTCAAGATCGATGGCAGGCAGCGACTCGAACAAGGTATCACCCGGCGTAACATCCAGCACAGGGGGCAGCGCCTGCGTTAACGCCGGCGGCAAATCCAGCGGCGCACCGAAGTGCTGGCTGGAGAAAGGCTCCGCCTCAGAAAAAGAGGCGGAAACCGGCAACTCGGTTTCGACCACCTCGGTCAGGACAGGCAGGTTGTCGGGCAAAGCTTGTCCATGCGGTGCAGTAACGGTCATGTTTGGCGATGGCGCATATCATGGTGCTCGATGGCAAGCCCCAGAGAACGATAAAAGCGAAAACGGGTTCGCGCCATGGCTAGCGCGTCCTCATCAACACCGATAATTTCCAGAATACGGGAAAAGGCCGCAGGATCAGCCGGCGGCTCCCCGCCCAGATTCAACAACACCCTATCCTCGCTACAGGCAGCCAGCGACAGCCCCAGCCAGACCGGCGTCTGACTGGCAATGGCATCATCGGCCTTGCAATGCGGGATAAACGCAGTCTCGGACAAGCTCCACAAGCGCGCACTAAAGCGCTCAAGCGCAGCCGCATCCGGCAGCAACACAAACAGCTTGGCCCCCTTGCGGTAGGCAGTTGCCGTCAATTTGCAGGCAAAAGCCGGTGCATCGGCCACACCGGTATAAAAATCAATCTGCGTCATGCTGATCCGGCGCTTCCGTCACCTCGCGACGCGGACGGCCACGACGTACGACATTGCCCAGCGCAATATCGGCGCGGTCTTGCAGGTATTGCACCAGCAGCGGCACGGGTCGACCGGTCGAGCCCTTGTCCTTGCCGCTCTTCCAGGCGGTACCGGCAATATCCAGATGTGCCCAGTCATAGGCCTTGGCAAAGCGCGACAGGAAACAGGCGGCGCTGATGCTGCCACCGGCACGGCCACCGATATTGGCCATATCGGCAAACGGGCTCTTCAGCAGCTCCTGATACTCCTCCCACAGCGGCATATGCCAGGCACGGTCACCGACCTCTTCGCCAGCGGCGACCAGATCGCGTGCCAGCGAGTCTTGCGAGCTGTAAAGCCCGGTCGCCACATGGCCCAGCGCAATCACGCACGCACCGGTCAGGGTCGCCACATCGATAACGGCAGCCGGCTCGAAACGCTCGGCATAAGTCAGTGCATCACACAGAATCAGGCGGCCTTCGGCATCGGTATTCAACACTTCGATAGTCTGGCCCGACATAGAGGTGACAATATCACCCGGCTTGAGCGCCCGTCCGGACGGCATGTTTTCGCAGGTCGGAATCAGCACCACGATATTCAGGGGCAGCTTCATCTCGACGGCGGCGCGGAAGGTACCCAATACGGCAGCAGCACCGCCCA
>NZ_RJTZ01000254.1:0-1870 GCF_024343515.1 Aquitalea sp. S1-19
ACCCGTTTGTGACCTCGTCCAACTGCGTAGCAGGTGCTGCTGCACCAGGTGCCGGTGTCGCGCCGCAAATGCTCAGCTATGTGCTGGGTATCGTTAAGGGCTACACCACCCGCGTAGGTTCCGGTCCAGTCCCGACCGAGCAGGAAAACGAAATCGGTGCTTTCCTGGCCGAGCGTGGCAATGAGTTCGGTTCGGTCACCGGACGTCCGCGTCGCTGTGGCTGGTTCGATGCTGCCGCGCTCAAGCGTTCGATCCAGATCAATGGCGTAACCGGCCTGTGCGTGACCAAGCTGGACGTAATGGACGGTCTGGAAGAGATCAAGCTGTGCGTGGGTTATATGCTTGACGGCAAGAAGATCGATATCCTGCCGTTCGGTTCGGATGCTGTCAGCAAGTGCGAGCCTATCTATGAAGTGATGCCGGGTTGGAGCGAAACGACTTTCGGTACCAAAACCTGGGATAAGCTGCCGGCCAATGCTCAGGCTTACCTGACACGCATCGCCGAAGTGTGCGGCGCACCGGTTGCCATCGTGTCTACCGGTCCGGATCGCGAAGAAACCATCGTGCTGCAGCACCCTTACGGCCTGTAAGCGCTGTTCTGCCCCGATAAAAAGACCCGCCTGGCGGGTCTTTTTGCATTTCCAGCGACACCGTATGCTTGAGGGGGACGCGCTTCGTGCGTAAGCTTGCGTTTTTCGGCCTTATGGCCTTATCTACGCGACGTTTTCCATGCACATCCATATCCTAGGCATTTGTGGCACTTTTATGGGCGGTATTGCCGCCATCGCCAAGCAGGCGGGGCACCGCGTCACCGGTTGCGATACCCATGTTTACCCGCCGATGAGTACCCAGCTCGAAGCGATGGGCATCGAGCTTATCGAAGGCTTTGGCGCCGAGCAGATTGCGCTGGAGCCGGATATGTATGTGGTGGGCAATGTGGTGACGCGCGGCAAACCCTTGATGGAAGAGATCCTCGATCGCGGCCTGCCGTATATTTCCGGCCCGCAGTGGCTGGCCGAGCATGTCTTACAGGGACGCTGGGTGCTGGCGGTGGCCGGCACCCATGGCAAAACCACCACCAGTGCCATGCTGGCCTGGATACTGGAAGATGCCGGCCTGGCTCCGGGCTTTCTGATTGGCGGCATTCCTGAGAACTTCGGTATCTCGGCCCGCCTGCCGGGCTCGCCACAGCAGGATCCGGCCAGCGAAAGCCCGTTTTTCGTGATCGAGGCCGACGAATACGACACTGCTTTTTTCGACAAGCGCTCCAAGTTTGTCCACTACCGCCCGCGCACCGCCGTGCTGAACAATCTCGAGTTCGATCACGCCGATATTTTTGCCGATCTGCCGGCGATCGAGACCCAGTTTCATCACTTGGTGCGTACCGTGCCGTCCAAAGGACTGGTCGTGGCCAATGGCCGCGAGGCCGCGCTGGAGCGGGTGCTGGCGCGCGGTTGCTGGACGCCGGTCGAGCCTTTCGGTGTCGATGGCGGCTGGCAGGTGGGGGATGTCGCCGCTGACGGCAGCTTCGAGGTGTTGCTGGATGGCGTGCAGCAGGGCCGGGTAGGCTGGGGCCTGATGGGGGAGCACAACCGTCTGAATGCACTGGCCGCGATTGCCGCGGCACGCCATGCCGGCGTGACGGTCAAGCAGAGTATCGATGCCCTGTCCCGCTTTGTGAATGTGAAGCGGCGCATGGAGGTGAAAGGCGTGGCGAACGGGGTAACCGTGTACGACGACTTTGCCCATCACCCGACAGCGATTGCCACTACGGTCGCCGGTTTGCGCGCCAAGGTGGGCAATGCACGCATTCTGGCGGTGCTGGAGCCTCGCTCCAATACCATGAAACTCGGTGCGATGAAGGATGCGC
>NZ_RJTZ01000255.1:0-1847 GCF_024343515.1 Aquitalea sp. S1-19
CGAGCAGCGTGGCGTGAAAATGCCTAGCTTCTTCGGTTATATGGGCTGGTCCATCTGCTTCCTGCTGCCGGTATTCGGCATCCTGACGCTGGTATTCTTCTGATGGGAATGATCGGGGCGGGTTTGAATTTAAGCCTGCCTTGATTAAGGTGTAAAGATTGCCCGGCAGGCTAGCGCTTGTCGGGCTTTTTATCGGGCTTTTTATCGGGTTTGTTTGGCGAGGGAAATAAATAGAAGAGGGGGGAGCAGAATATGGACGATAAAAAAGCCATTGAGCAAACTCAATGACCTGATAAAGCGACTGGTGCCCAAGAGAAGACTCGAACTTCCACACCCTTGCGGGCGCTAGGACCTGAACCTAGTGCGTCTACCAATTCCGCCACCTGGGCATCGCTTTACTGTATGATCTGCGCTACATTGCTGTAACGAAGTGCGAATTATATTGACCTAGCCGAGGAAGTCAATGCCTGCCACGCAAAAAAAACAAAAAAGCATCCCGTTGCGCTTGCAAGACCCGCATCTGGAACGTGAAAAAGTCAAATACGACAAGCCTTTACCTAGCCGTGAATTTATTCTGCAAATTCTCGCCGGGCAGGGCGTTCCCATGTTTCCAGCCGAGCTAATCGGTTTGCTGAATATTACTGAAGAAGAAAAACCTTTTTTCGAACGCCGCCTGTTTGCCATGGAGCGTAGCGGAGAAGTCGTTATTAACCGTACCGGTGCCGTCTGTGTCGCGCAAAAACTGGATCTGCTTAAGTGCAAGGTATCCGGTCATCGTGATGGCTATGGGTTTGCCATGCCGTTGGAAGGGGAGAAGGGCGATCTCTTTCTGAGCGAGCGTGAAATGCACAAGGCCATGCATGGCGATATCGTCATGGTGCAGCCCGGTGCGCCGGATCGCCGTGGCCGCAGTGAAGGGCGTATCGTCGAAGTGCTGGAGCGTGCGGTGAAAACGCTGGTCGCCCGCGTCTATCTGGAGCGTGGCGTTTGGACGGCTCGCGCCGAAGACAAACGCATCCGTCTGGATATTCTGATAGAACCTGGTGGCGAGGGCGCGGCCGTGCATGGCCAGGTGGTGGTGCTGGAAATTACCGAGTACCCGCAAGGCTACCGTGCACCGATTGCCCGGGTGAAGGATGTGCTGGGTAATTATGCCGATCCTGGCATGGAGATAGAAATCGCGCTGCGCAAGCACGATTTGCCTCATGTATTTAGTGAAGTGGCTCAGGCGCAAGCCAAGGCGACACCGAAAAAGGTGCGTAAAAAAGATCAGCTCAAGGGGCGCGAAGATATTCGCGACCTGCCCTTGGTGACGATTGATGGCGAAAGTTCGCGCGACTTCGACGATGCGGTGTTTGCCGAAAAGCGGGGTAAAGGATACCGGTTGGTCGTTGCGATTGCAGATGTCAGTCATTATGTTCAGCCGGATGATGCGCTGGATATCGATGCGCTCGAGCGAGGCACCTCGGTGTATTTCCCGCGCCGTGTGATACCGATGCTGCCCGAAGCCTTGTCCAATGGCATCTGCTCGCTTAACCCGGATGTCGAGCGCCTGTGCATGGTGTGCGACATGCAAATCGGAGCCAAGGGCAAGGTCAAGCGCTATCGCTTCTATCCTGCGGTGATGCGCTCGCGTGCGCGACTTACCTATAACCAGGTCTGGGATTGTCTGCAAAACGGCACTGAGCACCCGCAGATGGCACAGATGCAAACGCTGCATGCCTTGTTCAAGGTGTTGCTGGCTGCGCGTGCCAAGCGAGGTGCAATCGAGTTTGACACGATTGAAACGCAGATGCTGTTTGATGGTGTTGGCAAGATTGAGCAGATTGTTCCAGTTGTGCGAAATG
>NZ_RJTZ01000256.1:0-1845 GCF_024343515.1 Aquitalea sp. S1-19
TAGCGGGCGTTCGCGTCCTTCTGGCGTGGCGCCGGCGAGCATGGCGCGAATGGCCGCCTCTTCGCCAGGGTTTAGTCGCCGGTCGCGGGCAATATCGCTGGGGATCGTCGCCTTGCCATCGTCGCCACGCAGCACGGCCGCATCGCTCGGGGTGTAGTTCGCGTAGCGGCGCGGCAGCTGGCGCAGCGGATTGGAGATGAACACGCTGCCAGCACTGCGCGTTACCCAGTCGAGACAGCGCGCCAGCGCGCCAACATAGTGGCGGATGGATGATGGGGCGAGCTGCTGGGTTTGCTTCATGCTGCGCACCCATGATTCGACCCATGCGTAATCGACAGCGGTCAGCGTGGCACCGCCTACCCTATCGAGCAGCACACCAAGCACCGGCCTATCGGCTGCGGATACATCAACGGCAATCAGGTAGCCGCGGATCGCATCGGCAATGGTGGCGAGGTGCGGCTTCTGGTCGAGCAGGTCATCAGGAACGATGCCGCGATCAAGTAGCGACTCAAGGCGGAGGCAATAGGCGTCGCCTTCGGCCTCGTTGGTAAATGTGAACGTAGCTGGCTTGGGCAAAATACCCTTGCGCCGAACAATGAATTCCCAGTTTCCGCTGGAGCGTAAGCGCTTGGTGGCCATGACAATTCCCGTAGACGGCAAAAACTATAGTCTACGCGCAGCATGCCACTTTTTCAGAGTGGCACGAGAGCAAGAAACAAGGACTTAGCGCAACATGCGGCGCGTGCGACTACACAAAGAAAATAAGAAAAAGCCCCGCAAACTCAATGTTTACGGGGCTTTGACTGGAGGCGGGGGTCGGAATCGAACCGGCGTAGACGGCTTTGCAGTGCGAGGGTTTTATTTTAATTTCAATGAGTTGTAAAAAATAACCACTCCAACCAGCTTAAAGGCGATCAAGTGCGCCCATGCAACACTGCTGCTGCATGCATTTGGCCGCATGAATATGCAAGGTTTTTCATGCGCAGGAGGTTCCGTGCGCCGCCTTTTGTGGCGGGCGCTGGAGGCCGTCGTGCAGTTGCATGTTTTCCGACCCAAGAAGCGGGCGGGCGGGGCGGGGATCCGAGCGCGCGCCACGGGGTAGAGCCGCACAAAGCGGCCGGATTGAACGGGGAGGATCGAGAAGGGGAAGAAAGGCGGCCAGAGCGGCCGCCATCAGGTCAGGCAGTGGCCGCCAGTGCGTAGTCGTCGAAGCGGATAACCTCCTCGCCGACCCAGTCGTTTATCTCGGAGAAGCGCGCCTGCAGTGGCTTGATTTCGTTGACCCAAAAAACCTTGGCAGCCTTTTCGACATCGCCAAAGCCGCCGACATTGCCAGGCATCACCCCAAGCAGCTGAGGGGGGACGCGATGCATGGCTAGCTGGTCATCCCGCGTGATGTTCTTGATGCCGGAAAAGTCGTCCTTGGCCGCCACCTCGCTGACGGGGATCAGCTGGATGCCATCCTTTTTACCGCCGGGCGCGTACATAAACAGGTTGCGGAAGTTGCCGGGGCCTTTGCTGTTCTTCAGCGCGCTGCGCAGTGCGTCAACGTCGCCCTCTTGCTGGACGGTGTCCGTCATGTAGAGAATGAAACCGGCATGACTGCCGTTCTGGAAGTATTTACGGCGGAAAAGCGTGGCGGACTCATTCAGCCATGCGCTATTCAGCGCGGCCAGATACTCGGGCACGCCATACAGCTCTTGGTTAACGTCATGTTCCATCAGGTGATAAACCTCGCCGCGCGGCATCTCAACGTCTTTCATGTAGCCGCCGCAGTACCAGTAGGTATCTGCATCAAGACCGCGGCGCATGTATTTGGCAGGCGCGGGGGCGAGCTCAAGAAGG
>NZ_RJTZ01000257.1:0-1837 GCF_024343515.1 Aquitalea sp. S1-19
TGCGTGACCAGCTGGATGCCAACTTCGTGACGCTGATCATTCGCCCGGATACTTCGGATCAGGCAGGTTCCATGATTACCGCCGGCCAGGTCTTCGAGGCACATTCCGGTTTGCGTTCGCAATACAGCTACCCCAGTCCGTTTGTCGATCTGGTATCGGACAAGGTGTATGCCATAGACGACTTGATGCGCGAGGGCGAGTGGCGGCAGTCCTTGTTCTATCACCATTTTTGTGAGCCATATGGCGTGTTTCATGTCATGGGCGCCGACATCCGTACGCTGGATAATGGCGAGTTCAAAATCCGCGTGACACGCCCGGAAAGTGGTGCGCCCTTTAGCGCAGCTGACAAGGCCGAACTGACCCGTTTGCTGCCGCATATCAAACGCACGCTGAATATCCAGACCCGTATGCTGGCCACTGAGTCTGTGGGGATGCTCTACACCGAGGCGGTGTCGCGCATGATGGTGGCGACCATCATCCTCGATGAAAAAGGCCAGGTTCTGCAAAGCAACCAGATTGCCAGCGAACTGCTGGCAGAGGGAGACGGACTCAAGGTCTATCAGGGCAAGCTGGTCGCATCCTATTCGACTGAGAGCCGCGAACTGCAAAACATGATTACCCAGAACCTGGCGCGCCAGCAAAAGCCGATAGCCGCAGCGGGTACGCCGGCAATGGTTGAAGCCATGTCGCTGTCGCGCCCGTCAGGACGCGTCAATCTCGGGGTAGTGGTCAAGGCGGTGCCCAGCAATGAATGGATAGGCGGCAAGCAGCGCCCGGCGGTGATGGTCTATGTGCGAGATGCAGAGAAAAAGAGCGAGGTCCCGTTAAAGGTCACCCAGCAATTATTCGGACTGACGCCGGCCGAGTCCACGCTGGCGGTGCATCTGGCCAATGGTCTGTCGCTGGAAGAAGCGGCGGAAGAGTTGGGTATACGTCACAACACCGCGCGTGCGCATCTGCGCTCGATCTTTTCCAAGACCGGCGTGCGCCGCCAGACCGAACTGGTGCGCATCATGCTCAATAGTGTCAGTGCGCTGGGGCAGCATACGCTGGGTTGATTCAACATAAAAAACGGGCAGCACGCGTTAAAGCGTGCTGCCCTTTGTCGCTGCTACCGGATTTCAGCGGCTATGGTTAGGCGCGAAAATCAAGTTGCAATCCGCCCTGTTCAATCCAGATCAATCAGACGCAAGGTCTTGAAGTAAATGAAGCGATCGTAGGGCAGGGCAACAGTATTGCGCCACAGATACATGCCTGCCGACCAGTTGTAGGGCTGGGTTGCGCCGGCCTGTACATTTGGCCCCTTCTTGTCGACGATGACCTTGCCGTTGACGGTGATCTTCAGGATGCCCTTGCCGCCTTGCGAGGCTTCACGCTCGTCGAGGAAAGCTTCGATACGGACATGGTTTTCGCCATCCGGATCGATGCCGGCCAGTTGGCCGAGGCGCTGGCCACCTAGTTGTGGGTTGACCCGTGCGTCGAAGGATATCTCCAGCTTGTTTTTATCCTGAGCATCGCTATCGACCCCCATCAGCAGAGTCGGTCCATAACCTGGTGTTTTCAGCTGCCATACGGTCGCGCTGGATTCGCCCACCGGTGCCTTATGCCATGGTGTACTAAGGTTGCGGCCACCCATGCGGAACTTGAGCTCCCATGCCAAATGCTTGCGGGTTGAAATCGGGAAGGCGTTGACTTGGGTGCGCAGTTTTTCTTCCACGATACCATCACCGGCGATGATGCCGATAGCCGTATACCCTTTCTGTTTGAATACGCGATCCTTGACCCCGTCATCCTTCAGCTGCCAGCCCTGCACCACTTGCGCACGTTTGTTGACCGG
>NZ_RJTZ01000258.1:0-1835 GCF_024343515.1 Aquitalea sp. S1-19
GCCTTAATTGCCATTTCATATACGCGTTTTAGGCGATTGATACTGTCTGCTTTTTTTGAGTTTATCAACTGAAATCGCATCTTAAATAAATAACAAATTGTCAAAAATAAATTCATAGAGCACGTGGCACGTAGGGTGGGTTAGGCCGCAGGCCGTAACCCACCAATATTCACCAACGCCACCACAACATGGTGGGTTACGGCGGCTTTGCCGCCTAACCCACCCTACCCCTCAGCTGATCAGCAGCTGAACATCGCCTTGCCGGTGCGCAGCATCTGCTGGCAGAAGCCCCACTCGTTGTCGTACCAGGCCAGTACTTTAACCATATTGCCGCCGGTGACCTTGGTCAGGGTGGCGTCGAAGGTCGAGGCTTCGGTGCTGTGGTTGAAGTCGCCGGAGACCAGCGGCAGGGTGTTGTAGCCCAGCACGCCTTTCATCTTGCCGTCGGCCATTTCCTTGACGATGGCGTTCACTTCTTCAACCGTGGTGTCGCGGCCGGCTTCGAAGGTCAGGTCAACCAGCGATACATTGATGGTTGGCACGCGTACGGCGAAACCGTCCAGCTTACCTTTCAGCTCCGGCAGTACCAGGCCGACGGCCTTGGCGGCGCCGGTCTTGGTCGGGATCATGTTCTGGGTGGCGGAACGGGCGCGGCGCAGGTCCTTGTGGCGCACGTCGGTCAGCACCTGGTCGTTGGTGAAGGCGTGGATGGTGGTCATCAGGCCTTTTTTCAGGCCGATGGTGTCGTTCAGCGCCTTGGCCACCGGAGCCAGACAGTTGGTGGTGCAGCTGGCATTGGATACGACGGTCATGTCGGCACGCAGCACGTCGTGGTTGACGCCGAACACTACGGTGGCGTCCACGTCGTCACCGCCCGGGGCGGAGATCAGCACCTTCTTGGCGCCGGCATCGATATGAGCCTGGCACTTTTCCTTGGAGGTGAAGGCGCCGGTGCATTCCAGCACCAGATCGACGTTCAGTTCTTTCCATGGCAGTTCGGCCGGATTGCGGGTGGAGAAGAACGGGATCACATCGCCGTCAACGATCAGGTTGCTGCCTTCATGTGAAACCGGGGTGGCGAAGCGGCCGTGTACGGTGTCGTACGAGGTCAGGTGGGCATTGGTCGCCAGGTCGCCGGAGGCGTTGACGGCGACGATCTCGAAGTCGCCACGCAGATTGTATTCGTAGATGGAACGCAGGGCCTGACGGCCGATACGGCCGTAACCGTTGATTGCAACGCGGATGGTCATTGAGTTTCTCTCCGAGAATAGGGGGGAAGCGGAATGCAAAAAAACGGCCACCCCTGACGGGGTGGCCGGTCTGTTAGCCGATGACGGCGCGGGTCTTGGCGACCACATTGTCGACGGTGAAGCCGAATTCCTTGAACAGCTGCGGCGCCGGCGCCGACTCGCCAAAGGTGTCGATACCGACCACATCGCCTTCAAGGCCGACGTATTTGCGCCAGAAGTCGGAGACACCGGCTTCGATGGCTACGCGCGGCACGCCGGCCAGCAAGACGCTGGCCTGATAGGCCTTGTCCTGACGGTCGAACACATTGGTCGACGGCATGGACACCACACGCACCGCCACGCCTTCGGCTGCCAGTACATCGGCTGCCTTCAGCGCCAGCTCGACTTCGGAGCCGGTGGCAATCAGGATGGCTTGAGGTGCAGCGGCATCGCGCAACACATAGCCGCCGCGTGCGACGTCGGCGATCTGCTGGGCGTCGCGCGGCACGAATGGCAGGTTCTGGCGGCTGAGGATCAGGTTGCTCGGGCGCTTGGCCTGTTCGATCGCGCTGGCCCACGCCACGGCGGTTTCCAGCGTATCGCACG
>NZ_RJTZ01000259.1:0-1825 GCF_024343515.1 Aquitalea sp. S1-19
CACCGCGCGCGCCAGACGGCCGATGCCGCTATCTGCGCCAAAGCGATGGCTGCGGGTGAGGAAAACCACCGTGTCAGATAGGGCCTGTGCCGGGCTGGCGGCCCCCGGTGCCGCGAGCCCGGCTGCCGCCAGCCATGCCAGCGTGTCGCTGCTCCACGCCTCGCGTTCGGCCACATCACCCAAGACCGCACCGGCATCGACCGAAGCCAGCTGGTCACGGTCACCCAGCAGGATCAGACGCGCATGTGCAGGCAAGGCCGCAACGGTGTCGTGCATCAGGGTCAGATCCACCATCGAGGCTTCGTCTATCACCAGCACATCCAGCGGCAGCGGGTTGCCTGCGTGATAACGCGGCGCATCGCGCCCGGGCACCAGACCGATCAGCCGGTGCAGGGTTTGCGCATCCCCGGGCAATTGCGCCTTGACCTGCGCATCCACCTCCAGCGCCGCACGCGCGCCGCGCATCGATTCGGACAAACGCGCGGCCGCCTTGCCGGTGGGCGCCGCCATGCCCATCACCAGCGGGCGTGGCGACAGGGCGGCCAGCATCGCCAACAGGCGCACCACGGTGGTGGTCTTGCCGGTGCCGGGGCCGCCGGAAATCACCAGCAGATGCTGGCGCACCGCCAGCGCCGCCGCCAGACGCTGGCGGTCGGCCGCCCCTTCGGAGGTCGGAGCAAACAGCGCGTCCAGCAAGGTGGCGACCCGCTCAGGATCGACGGCGTCCTTATGGGCAGCCAAGGCAGCCAGACGCTCGGCCAATTCCTTTTCAAACCACCAGTGACGGGCAAAATACAGGCGACCGGCCTCGTCCAGCACCAAGGGCGCATAGCCGCCGGGACGGGCAAGCAAAGGGCTGGCGGCAAGCTCGCGCCGGCTCTGTGAGTCAGCGATGCGCCGGCACACATGGCCGGCGCGGTTAGCGCGGATCAGCGCGATGATCGCGGCCTCGGCCGCCTCGCCCAGCGCCGGGTCCAGCCGCCGCATCAGGCCGGACAGCACGCCGGGCAAGACTTCGCTGACGTTCTCTTCAGTTGGCGTCTGCATCCAGCCTCGCCTCCAGCGCATCGCACACGGTCTTGAGCACCTTGATGCGCGCATAGTGCTTGTTGTTGGCCTCGACCAGCGTCCACGGCACCCGCGTCGTGCTGGTGCGGTCTATCATGTCGCACACCGCCAGCTTGTAGTCGTCCCAGCGCTCGCGGTTGCGCCAGTCTTCGTCGGTGATCTTGAAACGTTTGAAGCCGGTCTCTTCGCGTGCCTGAAAACGCGCCAACTGTTCCTCGGCACTGGTCGCCAGCCAGAACTTGAGCACGATGGCGCCATCGGCTACCAACTGGTGCTCGAAATCGTTGATCTCGTAGTAGGCGCGCATCCAGTGTTCCGGCCCGCAAAAACCTTCCACTCTTTCCACCAACACGCGGCCATACCAGGAGCGGTCGAAAATCGCGGTATGTCCCTTGCCCGGCACATGGCGCCAGAAACGCCAGAGCCACGGCTGGGCGCGCGCCTCGTCATTGGGCGCATCGAAAGCCACGGTATGGATCAGACGCGGATCCAGCCATTCATTGACCAGATTCAGCGTCTCGCCACGTCCGGCGGCATCGAAGCCGTGGATCAGGATCAGTACCGGAAAATCCGGCTTCTGCTTCAGGTCATACTGCGCGTCGAGCAAAGCCTCGCGCAGCGCCGGTACCCGCGCCTTCCAGTCGGCCTTGCTGATGCTGTGGCCGATTTCTGCCGATTCGAACATGTTTTCTCCTTATGTTATGGAACCCGGGCAGCTTGCGGTGGGTTACGCCGCCATTCGGCGGCTATCCCACCC
>NZ_RJTZ01000026.1:0-34766 GCF_024343515.1 Aquitalea sp. S1-19
AAAGCCGACACCTTTTTGGCAGCCAGTGCCGGGAAGGTGCTGTTCTGATACGGCGCCAGCTGGCCGATCAGTACCGCACCCTCTTTCAACTCGGTAATGGCGTCTTCGGCTAGCGGACGCACGGTCAGCACGATGTCGGCACTGGCCAGCGCTTCGGCGCGCGTAGGCGCAATGCTGGCCCCCGCCTCGACAAAGCCTGCGTCCAGCACTGCGGAGGCAAAGCCGGCGCCGCTTTGCACGACGACGCTGTGGCCCATGGCGACAAACTTCTTCACCGTTTCCGGCGTGGCCGCGACACGGGTGTCGCCCGTCTCTGCCGGGATGGCAATCTGCATGGTCTTCCTTTCCCTGATGGTTTAAAAATAATCGAATCTTTGCATCCGGCCGAGGCGCATTCGAACGAATGTTTGAAATTTATTTAATACACGTATGTTGCCATTGCGCAATACTTTTATATTATTGCGACAAACTTACCCTTCAAGGGCTATCCCGCCTATCAGGATGCCAAAGAGTAGAGAAGCCTATCCTGACAGGCCGTGATCAAGATCAGCTAAGCTGTCTGTCAGCATGCGGTTTTTTATGCATGATTGTTGATATTGCGTTGCACAAATAACACAGTTTGACTGGCCACAGGCTTTCAAGACAGTAGGGCTGACCCTGCCACCCTCTGGAGTTGCTTAATGCATTTGTTCGAACACTCACCCGTTCAGGCATGGCCCAGACTGTTTGCCCACCGCCTGGGCGGCGCCTTGGCACCGGAAAACACGCTGGCCGGGCTGGAAATAAGCCGCCAATTAGGCATCATGGCCGTCGAGTGCGACGTCAAACTGTCGGCGGACGGTGTCCCCATGCTGTTTCACGACGAACATCTCGAGCGCACCAGTAATGGTCAGGGCCTGTTTGCACGACAAGACCATGCGGCACTGATGCAACTGGATGCCGGTGCATGGTTTCACCCTGCCTTTGCCGGCGAGCGCATTCCCACGCTGGCGACGCTGGCAGAACACACCCGGCACAGCGGCATGCGGATCAACCTGGAAATCAAACCCTGCCCCGGACGGGAGCAGGAAACGGGGCGTATTGTCGCACAGCAGGCCAGCCAGCTGTGGCAAGGCGAGCACTCGCTACTGATGCTGTCTTCATTTTCACTCGAGGCGCTGCTGGCAGCAAAAGCGGCAGCTCCCGGGCTGCCGCGTGCCTTGCTGATAGAAAACTGGCCGGATGACTGGCCACAGCAGGCACAGGCCTGTGCCGCCTGTGCCCTGAATGCCAATGAACGGGATCTGAGTCAGGAGCGCGTGCTGGAGGTTCAGCATGCCGGACTTGCGCTGATGGCATGGACCGTCAACCGGCCGGAGCGTGCTACCGAACTCTATGGATGGGGCATCGATATGCTGTGCAGCGACCGGCCGGAGCGTTTGCAGGCGATCGCCGCAGCGGCCCCTGCCCTAGGTTAAGCCTCGCCACCAGCAAGTCCTGTCGCCATACCAAAAGGCGGCTCACCTCTGGAGCAGCTCTACGACCGCCATCGTGAAAACCAGTGGACAATCACTCTCGTTTACATAGCGATGAGGCACATCCGTCCTGGCGACTGCCGAACAGCCGGCGGCAACAGTCAGCACAGTTTGCTCCACCGCCATGGTCAGTTGTCCCTTTTCCACATGGAACAACTCGACGGTTCCTGATGCATGCCCGGCCGACTCAAAGACTTCACCGGGCTGCATTTCCCAGCGCCATAGCTCGATCATGTCAGGTCCGGTAGTCCCCGCCAATAACCGGGCAGAGCCACCGCCAGGTCCCGTCCATAACGTCGGGATGTCTTTGCCTTCGATAACATGCACCGAGGGCGTATTGGAAACATTCACAATATCCGCCACCGATACGCCCAGTGCCGCTGCAATCTTGCACAGCGTACCGATACTGGGATTGGCAGCACACTTCTCGATCTCGACCAACATGCCTTTGCTGATACCCGCACGCTGAGACAGCGCATCCAGCGAGAGCTTCTTCTTTTTCCGGTGTTCTTTGAGACGGGTGGCAACCGCTGCACTCACGATTTGTACATCCGCACCCGACTCGGTCAATATATTGACTTTTTTGGTCATTAGTATTTATCTTAAAATAAATCAGTCAATATCAGGATACTCCTATGCACCCAGCTGCACCGTCAATCGACCCTCAGGTCATCAGCCTGGCTCCTGGCTTTCGCGCTCTCAGCCTGAGTGTCAATGCGGCCTCAATTCCCGACCCAGATGTTGCCAGCACGGCCCTTGACCGTGCCTGCCAATCCGTACTCGCCGGAGGCCCCGACTGGAGCGAAGCCCACCTTTTAGCCTGGGCAGAGACATTTCGCCGTTTTGGTGCCAAACCACAGCGCACACCCTGTTCTGCCGAAGCGTTACGCAAATGGGTACTACGCGATGGAAAGCTGCCAAGTGTCAACCCGGTCGTAGACCTGTATAACGCAATCAGCCTGCAGTATGCCGTCCCTGTCGGGGGCGAGAACTATACCGCCTATGTTGGCGCGCCCAGACTGGTCATCGCAGAGGGCTCTGAATTATTCGACACCCTGAAAGGCGGCGAGCCGGTTCAGGAGTCTCCGGAGCGCGGCGAAGTCGTCTGGCGTGACGATGTCGGCGTGACCTGCCGGCGCTGGAACTGGCGACAGGGCATCAGAACCCGGATTAACGCAGAGACAAAGCAGATGTGGTTTATTCTGGAAAGCCTGCCAGCAATGCCACTCGGCGCACTGCATGAGGCCGGTAATCAGCTGGCTGAAGGATTAAAGCTGATGATGCCAGATGCGGCCATCGAATCAGCTTTGATCGGGATTGAGCCCTGACGGGCCGCCTCGCATATCGGGGCCAAAGTGGGAGCACACGGAGAGGTGCTCCCGGCCGATAAGCCGCCTGCAAAACGGTCGCCGTCAGCGACGAGAATCAAGCCCCCAGAGCATGTCTCTTTATTTACCGATGCAAAAGCGGCTGAAGATCACGCCCAGGAGGTCATCCGGGGTGAATTCGCCAGTAATCTCGGCTAGCACGTTCTGCGCCAGGCGCAGCTCTTCGGCGAAGATTTCCACCTGCTGCCACTCGCTAGTCGCCACCGCCAGATGCTCGCCGGCACGGCGGATGGCATCCAGATGGCGCGCCCGCGCCAGATACACGCTCTCGCCCTCGCCCTTGTAACCGATCAGTTCCAGCAGCTTGCCCTTGAGCAGATCGACCCCGTCATGGGTCGCGGCCGACAGGTAGACCAGCGGATGGCCATCTTCCTCGTCGACCCGCGCGCCTTCGCCGGCCAGGTCGATCTTGTTGAATACGAACACCCGCGGCAAACGCTCCGGCAGGCGCGCCAGTATCGCCTCTACATTCGGGGTAATGCCCTCGCGCCCGTCCACCAGCACCAGCGCCACATCGGCACGCTCGACAGCCGCCCAGGTTCGCTCGATGCCGATTTTTTCCACCACATCATCGGTATCGCGCAGGCCGGCGGTATCGATCACATGCACCGGCACATCATCGATGATGATCTCCTCGCGCACCGTGTCGCGCGTGGTGCCGGCAATATCGGTAACGATGGCGACATCGTCGCCGGCCAGCGCGTTCATCAAGGACGACTTGCCAACGTTCGGCTCGCCCACCAGCACCACATGCATGCCTTCGCGCAGGATGGCGCCCTGGCGCGCGGTGGCCTGCACCCGCGCCAGCTGGCTACGGATGGACGCCAGCTTGCCGGTCGCGTCGGCAGCCTTGAGAAAATCGATATCTTCTTCGGGGAAATCCAGCGTGGCCTCGACCAGCATGCGCAGGGTAATCAGGTCTTCGACCATGGCGTGGATCTCGCCGGAGAACGCACCCTTGAGCGACTTGAGCGCACCGCGCGCGGCGGTTTCCGAAGCGGCATCGATCAGATCGACCACGCTTTCGGCCTGCGCCAGATCCATCTTGTCGTTGAGGAAGGCACGGCGGGTGAACTCGCCCGGCTCGGCCAGACGCGCACCCAGCGCCACGCAGCGCGCCAGCAGCATCTTCAGCACCACCGGCCCGCCATGGCCCTGCAGCTCGATCACATCCTCGCCGGTAAAGCTATGCGGCCCCGGAAAGTACAGCAGCAGGCCATTGTCGATGGCCGTGCCATCGGCGGCGAAAAAATCGGTATAGGTGGCGGTACGGGGCTTGGGTGTCTTGCCGCCGGAAATCGCCAGTGCAAACGGCAGCAGTTCGCGGCCGGAAATACGGATCACGCCGATGCCGCCGCGACCGGGGGCGGTGGCAATGGCGGCGATGGTGGTGGGGGCGTAGCTCAAGTTCATAGTGTGCAATCCGGTTTGCCGGCAGCACTGCCGGCCTGAAACATATCGGGGCTTAAGGCGTTTTATCAGGCAAAGCCGCGCAAGGCTACACGGCCTTGCCTGATAAAAACCAAAAAGCCCGGCCTTGCGGCCGGGCTCTTGCCTTCAAGGCGCTGCCGTCTTAGGACTGCAGCGAAGCCTTGCGGGCGTTTTCAATCTGGCGGTTGATGTAGTACTGCTGCGACATCGACAGTACGTTGTTCACCACCCAGTACAGCACCAGACCAGCCGGGAAGAAGAAGAACATCACCGAGAAGGCAACCGGCATGATCTTCATCATCTTCGCCTGTACCGGATCGGTCGGCGGCGGGTTCAGGAAGGTCTGCACAAACATGGTGATCGCCATGATCGCCGGCAGGACATAGTAAGGATCCGGCTTGGCCAGGTCATGAATCCACAGAATCCACGGAGCCTGACGCAATTCGACCGAAGCCAGCAGCGCCCAGTACAGGCCGATGAACACAGGAATCTGGATCAGGATGGGCAGACAGCCGCCCAGCGGGTTGATCTTTTCCTTCTTGTACATCTCCATGACCGCCTGCTGGAACTTCATGCGGTCATCGCCATACTGCGCCTTCATGGTTTCCAGACGTGGCGCCAGCGCCTTCATCTTGGCCATCGAGCGGTAGGACGCGGCGGTCAGCGGGTAGAACACGGCCTTGACCAGAACGGTCAAGAGCACGATCGCCCAGCCCCAGTTACCGACAAAGCTATGGATCTTGGCCAGCAGCCAGAACAGCGGCGAAGCGAAGATATACACCCAGCCGTAGTCCTTGACGTAGTTCATGCCGTCAGCCAGCTTGGTGATGGTCGCGTAGTCTTCCGGACCGACATACAGCGGTACGGTAATCGACTCGGTCGCGCCATTGGCCAGCACCGGCAGGTTCACCATCACACCGGCCGAATACAGGCCGTTGCCCAGCTTCTTGATGTCGTAGCTGCAGTCTTCAGCCTTGGCGCAGACACTGTTGCCGTCCAGCGGCTTGGTGATCCAGGCGGAGAAGAAGTAGTGCTGCACCATCGACACCCAGCCGTCGGCGGTGTTCTTGACGTGTTCGCCCTTGCCCTTGTCCAGATCATCGAAGGTGACTTTCTGGAACTTGCCTTCGCTGGAGTACATCGCAGGACCGGTAAAGGTATGCGCGAAGTAGCTCTCGCCTTCCGGTGCCTTGTTGTCACGCAGCAGACGGTAGTAGGCAGACAGTGGCAGCGGCTTGCCGCTGGCGTTGGTCACGTCGTAACGCACGCCGATTTCGTAAGATCCCTTGCTGAAGGTGTAAACCTTGACCACCTTCACGCCGTTCACTTCCGGTGCGGTCAGCTTGACTTCAACCTTGTCGCCATCAAGGCTGTACGCGGTCTTTTCAGCCGTGAACAGGGTCTTGTGCGTTGGCAGTTGCGGGTCAACCGCGGACAGCAGGCCGGTCTGAGCCACATACACGCGGCCGCCCTTGTCGGTCAGCAGGTCGAAATCCTTACTCGGGTCGGAAGTCTGACCATGCTGGGTCAGATCCAGCGCGCGCAAGTCGCCACCCATGGTGTCGATTTCGGCACGCATCACGTCGGTATTGACCACGATGCGCTGGCCACTCTCGAGCTTGGCCGAGTCGGCCGGCTGCGGGGCAGAAGGAGTATCGGAACCGGTCCGGGTCGCCGTCACAGTCGAAGCTGCTTTTGGCACCGGCTTGGGCGCAAAGAATTCCTGCCAGCCCAGCAAGATTGCCAGCGACAGGGTAATGAAAATGATCAGTCTCTTGGAGTCCATCTCTCTTTTATCCGGAAAGTTCAGGGAACCGGGTCATAGCCGCTACCGCCCCATGGGTGACAACGCGCAATCCGCCTTGCCGCTAGCCAACCACCTTTGCGCGCGCCATGTTTCTGCACCGCCTCGATTGCGTAACACGAACAGGTCGGCAGATACCGGCACCGCGGAGCAATCCACGGACTGATAGCGACCTGATAGAAGCGGATCAGGAGGACGAGGGCGCGCGACATCGCAGCAGTTTAGCAAAGAGTGAGGCCAAAGCCTCGACTGCTTCATGACGATTGTTACGGACGAAGGATAAACGCGCACGCACCACGTAGTCGTTGCTGCCGAGTTCGTGCTGGTGCAAGCGGAACCATTCGCGTACCGAACGTTTGATGTAGTTGCGGCGATTGGCGCGTTTGGCGGTCTTTTTGCCAACGACGAGACCGACTCGTGCGTGGCCAAGATCATTGGGACGGACGTAGACCTGGAAGAAGGGATTGCTGCGCACCTGGCGCAAACTAAAAACGGATGAAAAATCATCCGTTTTTAACAGCCGGTGCACTCGGCGAAAGCGGAAGCTCAAGGCCTTATACAGACAGACGCTTGCGGCCCTTGGCGCGACGTGCGGCCAGAACGGCACGACCACCACGGGTCTTGTTGCGTACGAGGAAGCCGTGGGTACGCTTGCGGCGGGTATTGGATGGCTGGTAAGTGCGTTTCATGATGGGGTTTCCTGTTTCGAAACGGAAATAAACGCGTGATTAAACCCAGAAACACTGCAACAGTCAACCACTTATTTTTGACCTTCCTGTGGATAACTTTTGCAAAAACCATTAGAATGTACAAACTTAAGGCACTGAACCTGCTGCTCAAGTTTTGGACTTGACCCGAAGACAAGCGGGTCAGCATGCCGTGCAGTGCCATCACCCGAATGCCTGTGCCCGCCTTTTCATGGCGAGCGTTTCTTACGCAACCTGCTGCCCTCCCCGTTTTCACGCGATGGCCGCAGGTTTTGCTTGTTAGTGAGTAATGACCGAACTGGATCAAATTTGGCCGGCGTGCCTGGCGCGCCTCGAGGCCGAACTGTCTTCACAGCAGTTCAATACCTGGATCAAGCCCCTCTCTGCCGAAACCGGCGAAGAGAGCTTGGTGCTGCTCGCCCCCAACCGTTTCATCCTGCAATTCATCAAGGACAGGTTTCTTGGTCGCATCGAGGAACTGGTTGGCGAGCTGTCGGGGCTCACCAACGTGGAGCTGCGCGTAGGCGGCAATATGCGCCCGGTGGCGCCGCCCTCCATGGTCAGCAACACCCCGCGCCCCGCGCCGGCGGCACCCAGCACGCCGACCGTGGCCGAGCAGGCCAAGCAGGCGGCGGTCAAGGCCATCGGCAGCCACGAAAGCACGCGTCTCAATCCCGGCTTTACCTTCGACAGCCTGGTAACCGGTAAGGGCAACCAGCTGGCGCGCGCTGCCGCCTTGCAGATTGCCGAGAATCCGGGCGACCCGGCCTACAACCCGCTATTCGTCTATGGCGGCGTCGGTCTGGGTAAGACCCACTTGATTCAGGCCATCGGCAACCATGTGTTCCAGAAAAACCCGCAGGCCCGCGTGCGCTACATCCATGCCGAGCGCTATGTGGCGGACATCATGCGCGCCTACCAGCACAAGGCCTTCGACGAGTTCAAGCGCTACTACCACTCGCTCGACCTGCTGCTGATCGACGATATCCAGTTTTTTGCCGGCAAAAACCGCACCCAGGAAGAATTCTTCTACGCCTTCAACGCGCTGATCGAGGGCGGCAAACAGGTGATCATGACCTGCGACTCCTACCCCAAGCAGATCGAAGGCATGGAAGAGCGCCTGATCTCGCGCTTCTCCTGGGGCCTGACGGTTGAAATCCAGCCGCCGGAGCTGGAAATGCGCGTCGCCATCCTGATGAAGAAGGCCGAAGTCGACAATATCAAGCTCGACAACAATGTCGCCTTCTTTATCGCGCAGAACGTGCGCTCCAACGTGCGCGAACTCGAAGGCGCGCTCAAGCGCGTGGTCGCCTACGCCCGCTTTACCAACCAGAGCATCTCGATGGAGCTGGTGAAAGAGGCGCTGAAAGACATTCTGGCCGCCGGCAACCGTCAGGTGACGGTGGACGCGATCCAGAAGACCGTGGCCGAGTACTACAAGATCAAGCTGTCGGATATGCACAGCAAGAAGCGCTCGCGCGATATTGCCCGTCCGCGCCAGGTGGCGATGACGCTGGCCAAGGAGCTGACCCAGCTCTCCCTGCCCAATATCGGCGATGCCTTTGGCGGACGCGACCACACTACGGTGCTGCACGCCTGCAAAACCATTAATGAAATGCGCACCTCGGACCCGGACATCGCCCATGATTACGATGCCCTGCTATCGATGTTGCGCAATTGAACCCTAATCCAACCCCACCTGTTTTGAATCGGGAGCCCTGAGCATGCTGATTTTGCAAGCCGAACGCGATGCCCTGCTGAAGCCGCTTCTGGCCGTGACCGGGATTGTCGAGCGTCGTCATACCCTGCCTATCCTGTCCAATGTGCTGATCGAGAAAAAGACCGGCGTCGTGAGCTTTCTCGCGACCGACCTGGAAATCCAGATCACCACCGCCAGCCCGGACAGCCTACCCGGCGAAGACTTCCGCCTGACCACCTCGGCCAAAAAGCTGCAGGACATCCTGCGGGCCATTCCCGACTCCACCGTCACGCTGGACTCGCAGGACGGCGGCCGTCTGGTGCTCAAGGCAGGCAAAAGCCGCTTCAACCTGCAGACCCTGCCGGCCGACGATTTTCCGTTTGTCGCCCCCAATGGCGCGGCCGAATCGACCTTCAGCCTGCCGCAGCGCGACCTCAAGCGTCTGCTGTCGCAAGTCCAGTTCGCCATGGCGGTGCAGGATATCCGTTACTACCTGAACGGCCTGTTGCTGCAGACCGAGGGCGATCAGGTGCGCCTGGTTTCCACCGATGGCCACCGTCTGGCCTTTGCCGCCGCAAGCCACGACGGCGATCTGCCCAAGACCGAAGTCATCCTGCCGCGCAAGACCATACTCGAGCTTTACAAGCTGCTGCAGGACAGCGACGAACTGATCCAGATCGAACTGTTGAACAATCAGGTGCGCTTCAGTTTCGGCAGCACCGTGATCATCAGCAAAGTGGTCGACGGCAAGTTCCCCGATTACAACCGGGTGATTCCGCTGGATAACGACCGTCTGTTCCTGATCGAACGCCTGACCTTCCTGCACGCGCTGCAACGCGCGGCGATCCTAGCCAACGAGAAGTTCCGCGGCGTGCGTCTGGTGCTGAAGAATGGCGCCATGTCCATCCTGTGTACCAATAGCGAGCAGGAAGAAGCCGAAGAAGAACTGGAAATCGCCTACGACGGCGGCGACCTGGAAATCGGCTTCAACATCAACTACCTGCTGGATGTGCTGACCAACCTGCCGGCCGACACGCTGCAACTGGCCTTCGGCGACGCCGGCCGCTCGGCGCTGTTTACCATCCCCGGCAACAGCAACTTCAAATACATCGTGATGCCGATGCGGATCTGATCGCAGCAGGATCCGGGATCGGTGATCCGGGATCCGCTGCCAGAGCTGGCGGCCAAGGTGCCGCCCCCGGTGGCACATAGCGGGCACCCGACCCCGGGTCCCGACTCCCGAACAGATAGAATCGAGTAACAAACAGATGAGCGAACAGGAATACGGCGCAGACAGTATCAAGGTCCTGAAAGGGCTGGACGCGGTGCGCAAGCGCCCCGGCATGTATATTGGCGACACCCAGGATGGCTCCGGCCTGCACCATATGGTGTTCGAAGTGCTGGACAACGCCATTGACGAAGCACTGGCCGGCCACGCCGACACCGTGCGCGTCATCATCCACCCGGACAACTCGATCTCGGTGGAAGACAACGGCCGCGGCATCCCGACCGACATCCACCCGGAAGAAGGCCGCTCCGCCGCAGAAGTCATCATGACCATCCTGCACGCCGGCGGCAAATTCGACAGCAACAGCTACAAGATCTCCGGCGGCCTGCACGGCGTGGGCGTATCGGTGGTCAATGCGCTGTCCGACTGGCTCAAGCTCAAGATCTGGCGCGACGGTAAAGTCCACGAGATGGAGTTCCGCCATGGCGACGCAGTCGAGCCCTTGACCGTCACCGGCCACAGCAACCATCGCGGCACCGAAGTGCACTTCATGGCCTCGCCGGAAATCTTCGGCAAGATCGAATTCCATTTCGACATTCTGGCCAAGCGCATCCGCGAACTGTCATTCCTCAACGACGGCGTGGCGATTACCCTGATCGACAAGCGTAGCGGCAAGGAAGAAAACTTCGCCTTCTCCGGCGGCGTCGCCGGCTTCGTGCAGTATATGAACCGCAACAAGGCGGCCATGCACCCCAAGCCCTTCTTCGCCACCGGCGAAAAGGACGGCATGAGCGTGGACGTGGCGATGCAGTGGAACGACTCCTATCAGGAATCGGTACAGTGCTTCACCAACAACATCCCGCAGCGCGATGGTGGCTCCCACCTCACCGCCCTGCGCCAGATGATGACGCGCACGCTGAACCAGTACATCGAAGAACACGAAGTGGCCAAAAAGGCCAAGGTCGACACTACCGGCGACGATATGCGCGAAGGCCTGACCTGCGTACTGTCGTGCAAGCTGCCCGACCCGAAATTCTCCAGCCAGACCAAAGACAAGCTGGTCTCCAGCGAAATCGGCCCGGTGATCAACGAAGTGGTCGGCGAAGCGCTGCGCAACTTCCTGCAGGAAAACCCGGCCGACGCCAAGATCATCTGCGGCAAGATCGTCGACGCCGCACGTGCCCGTGACGCCGCACGCAAGGCGCGCGAGATCACCCGCCGCAAAGGCGTGCTCGACGGCCTCGGCCTGCCGGGCAAGCTGGCCGACTGCCAGGAAAAAAATCCGGCGCTGTCCGAACTGTATCTGGTCGAGGGTGACTCCGCCGGCGGCTCCGCCAAACAGGGCCGTGACCGCAAGTTCCAGGCCATCCTGCCGCTGAAGGGCAAGATCCTCAACGTCGAGCGCGCACGCTTCGACAAGATGCTGGCCAGCCAGGAAGTGGCGACGCTGATCACCGCGCTCGGTTGCGGCATCGGCAAGGACGAGTACAACCCGGACAAGCTGCGCTACCACCGCATCATCATCATGACCGACGCCGACGTCGACGGTGCACACATCCGTACCCTGCTGCTGACCTTCTTCTATCGCCAGACGCCGGAACTGGTGGAGCGCGGCCATATCTACATCGCCCAGCCGCCACTGTTCAAGGCCAAGCACGGCAAGCAGGAACGCTACCTCAAGGACGAATACGAACTTGACCAGTACCTGCTGCAACTGGCACTGGACAAGGCCGAGCTGATCCCGAGCGCCGGCGCCGAGCCGCTGACGGCCGAAGCCATGGGCATTGTCGCGCGCCAGTTCCTGCTGGCCCGCGCCGTGATCGAGCGCGAAAGCCGCGTCATCGACCATCTGGTGCTGGAAGCCATGCTCAAGACCGCACCGCTGGGTCTGGAAAACGAGCACGAAGCCCTCGCTTCGCTGGCCGCACTGCAGGCGCTGCTGCCGGTCGAAGAGATCGAACTCGAGCTGCTGCGCGACGAAAAGAACGATGGCTACCTGATCAAGGTCATCCGCAAGCTGCACGGCAATGTGATGGTGACGGTGCTGGACCAGAACTTCCTCGAATCGGCCGACTATGCCGAGCTGAAGGCCACGCGTGAAATGCTGAACGGCCTGATCGGCGAAGGCGCCGCCATGCGCCGCGGCGAAACCCTGCGTCCGGTCACCAGCTACGGCGAAGCACTGGACTGGCTGCTGGGCGAAGCACGCAAGGGCATGAGCATCCAGCGCTATAAGGGGCTGGGCGAAATGAACCCGGGCCAGCTGTGGGAAACCACCATGGACCCGAGCGTGCGCCGCCTGCTCAAGGTACGCATCGAAGACGCCATGGGCGCCGACGACGTGTTCACCACGCTGATGGGCGACAACGTCGAACCACGCCGCGCCTTCATCGAAAGCAACGCGCTGATCGCGCGCAATATCGACATCTGATCGAATGAGGTGACGGTAGGGTGGGTTAGGCCAAAGGCCGTAATCCACCAGCGACCACCCGCCAGACAGACAAAGGCCAGCCGGAAACGGCTGGCCTTTTTTGCATCTACACCCCGTCGGGCTGGTTTCCGTGATCCGTAGTTTGCGGAGTCCGCTACGCGGACGTATTTAGGTGCCGCTTCCGCGCGGCGGACGGGGCTATTTCTTTTGTCTCGCCAAAAGAAATAGCCGAAAGAAAAGGCGACCCGAAGCCGCTTCGAAACCCCGCACCAAAGCCGCCCGCCAAGGCGCCGCCCAACTCGCGATTCGCTACCGTCGAATCGCTCAAACAAAGGGCGGCTTAAAACCTTGACGGCCGCCTTCGTCGCGGCTCGCGGCTACGGGCTCGGGTCAACTTCCCATTTAGCTAGCCAGCCTGTGGCGTTTTATGCACGCTATTTATGCGTCAGCCACCCCTCCCCGTTAGGCTCGCGCCGCTGCGCTTGCCGCGCTCGGTCAGCGGAAGCGGCAAGTGAAAAGCGTCCGCGCAGCGGACACAAAACCCGAAGCTCATCTATGCCAACTCGCAACGGAAACATCAGCATACAAAACCCAACTTCAGGTTCTACACATCACGGCTTTCGTTGAAGGCACGGAACAAGGCTGCCGGCAGTGGTGTTTGCAAGCGCCATGTGATGTTCATCGGCTTACTGCCCGACCACGCTTCCAGCGTTATGCCGCCACAAGCACGATACGGGCTTTGCTTGTTCTCGCGAACAAAGAGCTGGAAAGTCCAGCCATTGGCGGCCTCGCCGACACTTTCCAGATAACAACGACCAGTTTTTGTATCAGGGCCGGCACTGTTCTGTGTCTGCCAATGAAATAGCGTCGGGCTGATTGCATAGTCGTGATAAGCGATGGCATCGTGATAACCCGCACTCTTGTCCAACGTTACAAACAGCAATTCAGTCTTGCATGCTTTCAGGCGCAACACCCCCTCGGCAAAAAACGGCCGCCTTGTTGCATCCCAATACCCGCAAGCAGTTAATATTTCACGTTGCTGATAGCTGGCATGCAGACACAGCGGCATGTCTTCCAGCTCGGGGATGGGTTGAAATAGCAGGCTGCTTCGGGCTTGCAACAAGCCGGCTAATTCACCCAGCTCCTGCCGCGCAGTACTATCTAAGCGAGCCAGAAAATCCCTCCCCGAACCGACTCTTGAACCTTGGCCATCGACTTGATAAGCCAGCATCTGCAAGCGCAAACCTTGGTCGGCAGAAACCACGCCTTCACCGCTCGCTAGCTTTTCCATTAACGCAAGCTGACGTGGATCATCCACATGCAGCAAATCCCCAAAGCGCTGCCCAAAATAGTCTTCCTCGCTGCCAGCAGGCTCAGACAACAGGCCGGCAGCACGCTTTAGGCACGTCCAGCCACTGCGTCCTTTAGCACCGCGATACACATCCTCCAGCTCCAGCACTTGCTCGTGCAAAAAACCTGACAGCGTCAGTGCTTGCCCACGATGGAGTGCGGCGTAAGCGACCAACTCCCGGCTCAGTTGTGGCCAACGCTGGTTGATCAGCGTTTTGAGATTACGCAGCACCTGTTCACGCGTCTTTTTCTGCAACTGGATATGGCAGCCGGACGGCAGGCGGTCGAAGCCCTGCTCCGCCCCCGTCTGCAATTCGCGCCGGCTTAATCCAGTCAGGCTACCCAGCAAACGATCAAAGCGAAATTCGGCACGATGCTGGCCAACAAAATCGAGGATCAAACAGCTTTCCTTGCCATCAAAAAGACGCAGGCCACGACCTATCTGCTGCTGGAACAGTACTGGGCTTTGCGTCGGGCGCAACAGCAACAGGGTATCGACCATAGGCAGATCGACGCCTTCGTTGTACAAATCGACGGTGATGATGGCGACAATCTTCCCGGCAGCCAACAGGCGTGGCGCGTTATGGCGCTCTTCCTTGCTGCTTTCCGAGCTGACGCAAATGGCTGGCAGCCCGGCCCGATTCAGCATCTCGGTCATAAAATGGGCGTGAGCGATGGAGACGCAGAACACCAGTGCCTTGGACTGACTGGGATCGGCACATAGCCGCCGCCACTCACGCAGCACCAGATGCGCGCGTGCGCTATTGGCATCCAGCAACTGGCTTAATTGCTCACGCTCACCCGCCTTGCCCCAGCTGATCTGGCTCAGATCGGTATCGTCATCGCAGGCGTAATACTCGAACGGGGCCAGCAACTGCAGATCCAGTGCATGCCATAGCCTGAGCTCAGCAGCGGGACTGCCATCGGGCCAATGATCGAAATAGCCGTCAATTGGTGAGCCATCGCTACGCTCTGGTGTCGCTGTCAGCCCCAGCAGGATGGCTGGCTTGACGGCAGAAGCAAAGCGGTCGAACTGGGCCGCAGCCAGATGATGGCACTCATCGATGATGACCATATGCCAGTAATCGGCACCGAAGCGGGTAAGCAAATCGCGACGATCCAATGTCTGGATGCTGGCAAACAGATGATCGTAGCTGCCCGGCTGGGTCTCTGCGTTCAACACCTCACCAAAGCCGTTATCGCCCAAGACGGCTCTAAAGCTGTGCATCGCCTGTTGCAAAATCTCGATACGGTGTGCAACAAACAGCAAGCGCGGCCGACCACCTCGCTCACGGCATAGCCGGCGATAGTCGAAGGCAGCAATCATGGTCTTGCCAGTGCCTGTCGCCGCCACCAACAAATTGCGTATCCGGCCATGTGCGCGCTCGCTAGCCAGTGCTTCCAGCATTTCCTGTTGATAACTCTTGGGCTGCAGATCAAAAAATGGCAGCACATTGCTGTCGCTCGCACTCGGCAAGCCCTTCTGCTCGCGTAAAGCGCGATCAAGTGCCGCCCGCTGACCCTCCTCATCCGGGTGGTAACGCTGAAATTCAGTGTCTTCCCACAGAGTCTCGAAATGAGCACGGGCGCGGCCAAACAAGGTGCGCTGGCCACGTTCGGTAAATTTTACCGTCCATTCCAAGCCCCCCATCAGCGCAGCCCCCGATAAGTTGGCACTGCCAACATAGGCCGAACCAAAGCCAGTCTTGCGCTCGAAAATCCATGCTTTGGCATGCAAGCGGGTACGGCGACCATCCAGCGAGACCCTGACCTCGCAACCGGGCAGACGCGCCAGCTGGTCCAGCGCTGCCGCATCGGTCGCACCGATATAAGTGGTGGTCAGCACACGGATACGGGTACGCGCTAGGCCATCGGCCCCCAGTGCGGTGATGCGTTCCAGTACATCAGCCAGCTTGCGCACACCGGAAACGGTGATGAAGCTCACCAGAATATCTACCCGATCACACGAGGCCAGCTCACGCCTAAGCTCGGTCAGCAGCGATGGGCTAGCCTTACCAGCAGTAAACAGCCACGGCATGGCCAAGCCAGTCTGCGGCAGCTCGGGCTCATGCGGTCGATGAAACAGTCCGCGCAGCACGCGTGGCGGAGAAGCCAATGCTTCTACCCGTATGGCAGCCTTGCTGTCGATCGCGTGCAAGCGGGTACGCAGGTCTTGCAACAGACCATTGATCAGAGCCAGCTGAGCCGGCGGTCGCTCTTTGCTGTCACCCTCTGGCTTTAGCTCTTGCAAGATGCCGGCCAGCTCCCGCCCCAGCATCTCAGCCAGACGCTCATGACTATCAGCCTCCTCTAGGCCTGCCAGCAACGGATGGACAACATCACTATCGTCCAGCTTGCGGGCCTGCGATTCGGTCAACAAGATGTCGTACAGGCCTTCCGGCATTTGACGGGGCATGGCAATTCCAACGAGTCGTTAACCGCACCAGGATACCAGGCCCCGCACAAAATGCCTTTTGCATGGAGTGTTTCTTGCTTAATATCAACCGCCCCCACATCCGGGAGCAGCTTCGTCGGCCACCATCCCGGCCAGACGGACGTGATACGCAAGGAGATCCCCATGCCCACCGAACCGCTGACCTTTCTCGTTACCCGCCGCGTTGATCCTGCGCGGCAGCAGGACTTCACCCGCTGGATGCTGGCCGGCGAAACGCTGGCCGGCGGCTTTGACGGCTTTCTGGGCGCCGGCCTGTTTGCGCCGCCGCCGGGCGACAACACCTGGCAGATCGTGTTCCGCTTTGCCGATGCCGCCAGTCTTGAACAGTGGATGCACGCACCGGAACGCAGCGACTGGCTGGCCAGCGGCACCCATCTGGTGCAGCAAAGCGACGTACGCTGTGCCAGCGGACTGGATGGCTGGTTTGTCTCACCCCCGCCGCGCTGGAAGCAGGCGGTGGCGGTGTGGCTGGCGTTTTTTCCGGTGTCGCTGCTGATGAATGCGGTGTTGGGCGAGTGGCTGGCCGGCCTGCCGCTGCTACTGCGGGTGCTGCTGTCTACCCTGCTGCTCACCCCGCTGATGGTGTGCGTGATCATTCCGTGGGTAACCCGACGGCTGGCAAACTGGCTGCAGCCCGCCTCCCCGGCATACCCAAGGCAACACCCCGGCCTGCCGTAAAAGGCTGGGTGGCCGCTGTATATAGGAAAAGACCGGGCTTGCCAGCCGGCGCGGGTGCCGGTTTTGCCCATCCTGGGCCGCCCAGACGATAAATAGCAGGCAAGCGCCGGAGCGGAGCACGGCCATGAAAAGCATCATGGCATGCGCCGCGGTTGCCCAACCCCTTTCCCCGGGTCGATCGTAGCGCTACAATCCACTTCTTTCGCATACTGTCTGTGGCGCAGACTGCACAGCCGGCAAATCTCAAGCACCACTAAAATAGTGGCGATGTCCCAATTACACGTTAGTGTTGATTGCATGCGATGTGCGCTATCAGTGCGTCAGCCACCCATCCCCGTTAGGCTCGCGCCGGCGCAAAAGACGCTGGCGAGGTCTTAAGCTGGGCTTTGTTTGAGCGATTCGACGATAGCGAATCGCGAGTTGGCCAGCGCCTCGCCAGCGTCTTTTGCGCCGGGGTTTCGCGAGACTTCGGGGGCGCCGGGGATGCAAGGGGCCGGGCGCGTCCGGCCCCTGCCCGCATGCCGCGCGGAAGCGGCAAGTAAAAAACTCGTCCGCGCAGCGGACACAAAGTCCAAAACCTATCTACGCCAACTCGTCACTGGGACATAGCCAAAATAATGATGGAATTAGCCACACCGGGCTTCCTGTTCCCTGCCTTGTGCATGCTGCTGATTGCCTATACCAACCGCTTTCTGGCACTGGCCGGCATCATCCGCAACCTGTGCAAAGACTACCAGAGCAGCCGGGACCGCAAGATCATCCTGCAGATCAGCAGCCTGCGCCGCCGGCTGCGCCTGACGCAATACATGCAGCTTTGCGGCATGGCCGCACTGCTGGGCTGCGTGCTGGCGCTGCTCGGCATCCTGATGCAGTGGCCGCACTATGCCTATTACAGTTTCAGCGCCAGCATCAGCCTGATGCTGGTATCGCTCTTGCTATCGCTATACGAGCTGAAGCTTTCCTCCGATGCGCTGAATATCCTGCTGGCCGGTTTGCTGGAGCAAAGAGGCTGACTGCGTGCTTATGCCAGCATCGCAAGCCCGCTTCCCAGCAGCAACAAGGCGACCAGCCGCCGTAGCCCCGGCCCTTTGCTGGCCGTACCCCGATGCAGGCCAAGCCGGCTTGCACCCCAATAGACCGGCAACAAGAGCAGGGTTGGCAGCAGCAAGTCGGGATTAAAGACGCCACCCGGCACCGAAACCAGCAAGCGCAGCAGGCCGCAACCGGCAAAAACCAGCATCAGCGTGTCGCGCACACGCGCCGCGGGCAAGCCCAGTTGGTAGAACAGCAGCACCAGCGGCGGGCCGGCGGTCGCAAACAGCCCGCCCATCAGACCGGACAGCGCGCCGCAAGCCAGCTTGACCCAGCAGTTGCCGGCCAATGTAGCCAGTGGTGGCGGCCACAATATGGTCAGACTGGATAGCACCACCACCAGACCCAGCAATTTTCCCAGCCAGTAGATGGCATCGCCGGACAGCGCGCCAAGCAGCCACAAGCCGAGCGGCACCATGGGCAAGGCCGGCAAAACACCCCATGCGAACAAGCGCCAGTCCGGTGCCAGCCGGCCGCGCCAAAGCAGCAGCAGGGCGCCGGCCAGCGTGAGGCTGTTCACCAGCTGCGATGCATCGGCAATGCTTAGCAGCCCCAACTGGGTTGACAGTGCGAGCAGTACCAGACCGAATGCAAAGCCGGTCAATGACTGCAAATAGGCCGCCAAAGCAACAACGGCTGCCAGCAGGCCGCCCTGTATCACGCTTGCCCATGGCCAAGCCAGTAAAGCGCTCATTCTTCCTGTTCCCCCTTCTTCAGATAGATACCCGATCTACCGCTGTTTTTGATCCAGATCAGCAAACCCGCCGTTTATGCCCGCGATATGGCATGCAGTATTTGCAGCGCTACTATAAAACCATAATAATAGCGCTATTATTTTTTAAGTCATCCATCCTGACATACCAACTAAAGGACTGCATCATGAATAAGACCCTGATCGCCACCTTGCTGGCTATCGCTTGTGGCAGCGCCGGCGCCGCCGAGCTCGACCTGCGTACCGGCTACGATACCGGGATGGACAAGTGGTTTTCGCGCGCCCTGATCGGCCACCAGTGGAGCTCCGGCATCGGCGGCTGGACTGAACTCACGGCAAACCAGAGCTCCGGCTCCGATGAAGGCTACGACAGCTTCACCGCCGGTGATAACGAGGCGGGTGTTTATTACAACTACAAGCTGAACGACCAGCTGTCGCTAGTGCCCGGCGTCGCCCATGTATGGAACAGCAATGGCTCCGAGACCCGTCCCTATATGGAACTGCGCTGGAAGCTGAGCGAAACGCTCTCGATCAACCCGCGCTACCGCTACCAGCAGGGCCACATCGACACCAATAGCGCGAACGAAAAGGTCAAGGCGCACAACTACTCGATCTGGGCAACCTGGAAAGCCAATGACCACGTCCACTTCTCGCTCAACCCGGAATACACCAAGCGCGTGTCCGGCCCTGACTTCAACAAGTTTGCCGGCGATGACATGTTCGAACTGGGCCTGCAGACCCGTCTCGTCAGCGTCAGCAAGGACTTCACGCCTTATTTCGACATCCGCTATGTCGACAAGGGCGACAAGAAAGGCCAGGAAGTGAACCGTACCTGGGTACGTGTCGGGGTCAAGATTCCGCTGTAAGCCACGGCTACAGCCTTATGCCTGAAATTGCATGACAAGGGCGGCAGGTCTCCTGCCGCCCTTTATTATGCCCGCCGGCAAGAGCAGCCAGCCGTTGCCTGCCATGTGATATTGCACAGACGGTAATGCTTGCATCGCCATATTCGTAGCGCTATTATTGAGACATCAAAAAATACATCGCAACGCTGCGAAAGCAGATACCGAGGACTTCATAGCATGTCGGAAAAGAAAGAACTGAGCGAACTGCGCAGCCAGCGCTGGTATGCGCCCAACAGCATTCGTGCCTTTGCCCACCGCCAGCGTACCCAGCAAATGGGGATGCGCCGCGACGAGTTCATGAACAAGCCGGTGATCGGCATCATCAACACCTGGAGCGATATGTCTCCTTGCCACTCGCACCTGCGCGAGCGGGCCGAGGCGGTGAAGCGCGCGGTATGGGCGGCAGGCGGCTATCCGGTCGAACTGCCGGCACTGTCGGTAGGCGAGGTACTGGTCAAGCCGACCACCATGCTGTATCGCAATTTCCTGGCGATGGAAACCGAAGAATTGCTGCGCTCGCATCCGATTGATGGCGCCGTGCTGCTGGGCGGTTGCGACAAGTCGACGCCAGCGATGCTGATGGGCGCCATCAGCATGGATATTCCGATGCTGTTCTGCCCGGCCGGCCCGATGTCGAACGGCAAATGGCGCGGCACCACCACTGGCGCCGGTACCCACACCAAGAAGTACTGGGACGAGCTGCGCCTGGGCAATATCACCCAGCATGACTGGGTCGACCTCGAAGGCGCGATGACCCGCTCGATCGGCACCTGCAACACCATGGGTACCGCCTCGACCATGACCTCGATCGCCGATGCGATCGGTTTCATGCTGCCGGGCGCATCCAGCATTCCGGCTGCCGACAGCCGTCACCCGCAAATGGCTTCCGCCTGCGGCACCCGCATCGTCGAAATGGTGTGGGAAGACCGCAAGCCGTCCAAGTGGCTGACCCGCGAACACTTCCTCAACGGTGTCGCCGTCTACATGGCTCTGGGTGGCTCGACCAACGCCGCGATCCACCTGATCGCGATGGCCCGCCGCGCCGGTGTAGCACTGACACTGGACGATATGGCCGAAATGGCGACCAAGGTGCCGGTACTGGCCAACCTGTTCCCCTCCGGCGACAAGCTGATGGAAGACTTCTTCTTTGCCGGCGGCCTGCTGGCACAGATGAAAAAAATCGAGCAGTTCCTGCACACCGACTGTGCCGGCGTTTCCGGCAAGCCGCTGAAAGAGCTGCTGGCCGATGCCAGCTGCTACGACGACGAAACCATCCGCGGCCTCGACAATCCGGTTGTTGCCCTGGAAAAAGGCGCCACGCTGGCCGTGCTGCGCGGCAACCTCGCGCCGCGTGGTGCGGTGATGAAGTCTTCGGCTGCCAACCCGAAGTTCCGCAAACATGTCGGCCCGGCACTGGTGTTTGATACCCATCAGGAACTGTCCGACCGCATCGATGACCCGAATCTGGATGTGACCGAAGACACCGTGCTGATCCTGCGTAACGCAGGTCCGGTTGGTGCGCCAGGCATGCCGGAATGGGGCAACCTGCCTATCCCGAAGAAGCTGCTGGAAAAAGGCGTGCGCGATATGGTGCGCATGACCGATGCGCGCATGAGCGGCACCCACTACGGCAGCTGCATCCTGCACGTCACACCGGAAGCGGCAATCGGCGGCCCGCTGGCACTGGTGCGCACCGGTGACCTGATCGAACTGGATATTGCCGCAGGCTCGCTGAACATGATCGTCGACGACGAAGAGCTGGAGCGCCGCCGCACCGGATTCAAGCCGGTTCACCACCAGTACGCCCGCTCGTTCGCCGCGCTGTATCAGCAACACGTGACCCAGGCCGACGAAGGCTGCGACTTCGATTTCCTGCAGTCGCCATCCGCCGTGCGCGAACCCGACATTTTCTAATTCTGGAGCTTACGATGAACTTTCCGCATAACGCATTTAAAGAATGGATGCAGGCACGACGCAAGCCGGTTCCGCTGGGTACCTGGATGATGACCCACAGCGCGCAGGTATCCGAGGCCATGGGCTTTGCCGGCTTCGACTTCCTGGTGCTCGACATGGAACATGTGCCGGTCGATTCGGCCGATGCAGTCACCATCATGCGCGCACTGGAAGGTACGCCAACTAACGGTGGCCAGATCGTGGTCCGTCTGCCGTGGAACGACCCTATCATCGTCAAGCGCCTGCTGGACGGCGGTGCAACCACGCTGATGTTCCCGTTCATCCAGAACGCTGAAGAAGCGAAGAGCGCTGTCGCATCGACCCGTTACCCGCTGGATGGCAATGGCGGCACCCGTGGCTGCGCCGCAGTGCACCGCGCCAGCCGCTATGGCGCGATCCCCAACTACCTGAAAACAGCCAACGATTCGGTTTGCACCATCATGCAGATCGAAACACCTGAAGCATTGGCCAACATTCCTGCCATCGCGGCGGTTGAGGGCGTGGATGCCGTCTTTATCGGCCCGGGCGACCTGTCGGCCAATATGGGCTATCTGGGCAACATCGCCAATGAAGATGTGCGTCACGCGCTCAAAGCCGGTGTGGATGCGGTACACGCGGCAGGCAAGCCATGCGGCATCGTACTGGGCAACCCGGAAATGGTGCGTTGGGCGATCGAACTGGGCTACGACTTTGTTGCCATCGGTTCCGACATGAGCATGTTGCTGGCCCGTGCCAAAGAGCAGATCGCTGCCGTACGCGGCGAAAAGCAGCAACAGGCTGCCGGCGGGGTGTACTAAGAGCATGACGCCCGCGCTGACCACCCTTAAAAATGGCGACCTTGAAGTCTGCTTGTGCCCGTCGCTCGGCGGCGGGCTGGCGGGTTTCAGCGCGGCCGGCATCCCGCTGCTGCGTGAATGGAATGGCGAGGCCAGCGTACGCCGCATGGCCAGCTATCCACTGGTGCCCTACTCCAACCGCATCGCCAACGGCCGCTTCGATTTTGGCGGCAAGACACAGTCGCTGCGGCTGAACTTCGGCGACCACCCCCACCCGCTGCACGGCCTGGGCTGGCAGCGCGAGTGGACGCTGGAGCAGACCGCGGATGCCTCCGCCGTCATGCGCCTGGCGCACCGTCCCGAACAGGATGGTGCCGATGACTGGCCCTGGGCATTTGATGCGACACAGACCTTCACCCTGACCGCCAGCAGCCTGACCGTCACGCTGGCCTACCATAACCTTGCCGACACCGTAGTACCGGTCGGGCTGGGCTGGCATCCCTTCTTCCCGCGCACGCTGGATGGACAGGACGCGACACTGGAATTCAGCGCCGACGGCGTATGGATGATGAATGAGCAGGCCCTGCCGGCCTCCATGGACGCCATACCGGAAAAATGGAATTACCGGCAAGCCCGCACGCTGGGCCAGCCGGGTCTGGATAACTGCTTCGCGATGTGGCACGGCGAAGCACGCATCGCATGGCCAGGCAGCAACATGGCCATCCGCATGAGCGCCAGCGAAGAGCTGGGACACCTGGTGGTGTTCACCCCGGCAGCACCGGCGGACTTTTTCGCGGTCGAGCCGGTCAGCCATGCCAACAATGCCATCAATATGAGCAACCCTGCCATCCATGGCATCAAGGAAATCGCCGCAGGCGCAACACTCGAAGTCACGATGCGCCTGACTATAGAAAGGAATGCAGCATGAGCTATCAGGTTGAATCCGTACTCAACGCACAAGCCCATCTGGGCGAGTGCGCCATCTGGTCCGAACGCGAGCAAGTGTTTTACTGGGTCGACATTCTGGCTCCGGCCCTGAACCGCTTCGATCCGGCCACCGGCGAAAACCGGGTCTACCCCATGCCGGCGCATATCGGCTGTTTTGGCCTGCGTGAAAACGGCGGCTTTATCGTGGCCCTGCGTAACGGGATCTTCCTGACCGATGCCGAGGGCAATATCGAAAAGCAGGTCGGCGACAATCCGACCGACCACAGCAAGAGCCGCTTCAACGACGGCCATGTCGACCTCTTCGGCAACTTCTGGGCCGGCACCATCTGGGAGCCGCGTGATCACAAGGGCGGCAAGCTGGTCCGCGTCAAGCCCACGGGCGAATGCGAAGTGATGGCCGGCGATGTGCTGGTCTCCAACGGTCTGGGCTTCAGCCCGGATGGCAAGTGGATGTTCCACACCGACACGCCCAACCATGTGCTGTACCGCTACCCGGTCGACGCCGACGGCAACATCGGCGAGCGCGAAGTATTGCGCGAATTCGAGCGCGGCAACGGCGGCCGTCCGGATGGCGCGGCTTTCGACAGCGAAGGCTATTACTGGACCGCGATGTTCGATGGCGGCCGCGTGCTGCGCATCCACCCGAAAACCGGCGAGACGGTAGACGAAATCAAGCTGCCGGTACGCTGGCCGACCATGGTGGCTTTCGGCGGCCCCGATCTCAAGACGCTTTACATCACTTCCAGCCGTGAAAACCGCAGCGCGGAAGAGCTGGCCGAATACCCGCTATCCGGCAATGTATTTGCCGTGCGCGTGAACGGTGCCGGCCGGCCTGAGCCGCTGTACCGCGGTTGATGGATTCAGGTGGCGCCCGAAGCGCCACCGCACCGAATTTAATTTAGAGGAGCAAACAAATGAAAATAGGTTTTATCGGTCTGGGACTGATGGGCGAGGCGATGAGCCTCAACCTGGTAAAAAAATCCGGCCACCCTGTATCCGTATTCGACCTTGACCCGGCCAAGGTTGCCATCCTGACCGCTGCCGGTGCGACTGCCGCCGCCTCCATCCGCGAAGTAGGCGAGACCTGCGATGTGGTGATCTCGATGGTGCCGAAATCCGAGCATGTACAAGCGGTATACCGCGAACTGCTGCCGGTTGCCCGTGCAGGCCAGATCCTGATCGACATGTCGACCATCGACGTGGCGGTTTCGGTCGAACTGTCCGCACAGGCTGCCAAGACCGGCGCCATCATGCTTGACGCACCGGTGGTCAAGAGCGTACCGGCCGCCAAGGAAGGCACGCTGGGTATCTATGTAGGAGGCGATAAAGCCAGCTTCGAGCAGGTCCAGCCCATCCTCGCCTGCATGGGCAACAACATCATCCATCTGGGTGACAACGGCCGCGGCCTGGTGATGAAGCTGGCACACAATGTGTTGGTTGCCGAGATCCAGAACGGTGTCAACGAAATGCTGACCGTTGCCCACGAGTTTGGCATCTCCACTGCAGACTTCGCGACGGCCGTGTCCTATGGCGGCGCCAGCAACTTCTACCTGACCAGCAAACTGAATGCGCTGAAGGCCGAGGATTACACCACCGCCTTCTCGCTGGAAAACATGGGCAAGGACATCGACTGCATGGTCCGCATGGCCGAGCCTAAGGGCCTGAAGCTGCCGGGCGTATTCAACTGCCAGAGCGTCTACAACTTCGCCATTGAGAACAGCATGGGGCGCGAAGATTTCTGCGCCTCCATCAAGGCCGTCAAACTGCGCGCGCACTAATTCCCATTCGGGCTGCCTGGCGGCCCTTTTCATTTAAGGTTTGAAAATGCAACTGATCACCATTGATGGCGGCTTTGAAATCCGCCACAACGACGCGCTGCTGTTTAGCCACACTGCAGCGGCCCCTGCCTTCTTTGTTGGCGCAGGCCAGGAAAAGATGGAAATCTACCGCGGCAACTTCGAGATCGAAGATTACCTCGAGTCGCGTATCGCCCTGACCCTTGCCCGTATCGAAGGCCCGCAGATCCATCTGTCCGCTGCCGAAGGCCAGCCCGTACTGCTGACCGCGACCCTGCATATCGATGGCGATGATTTCAAATTCACCTTCGAAGCACACGATGCTGAACTGAACCGCTGCTGGATCCGCCTGCCGGCCGAGAAGAAGGAAAACATCTGGGGCTGCGGCGAACAGATGTCCTACTTCGACCTGCGCGGTCGCCACTACCCGCTGTGGACCTCCGAGCCTGGCGTTGGCCGTGACAAGACCACCGAAATCACCTGGAAAGCCGATGTAATGGGCAAGGCCGGTGGCGACTACTACCACACCAACTACCCGCAACCGACTTTTGTATCGTCACGCAAGTACTCCGCGCACATCGAGACCACGGCCTATGCCGATTTCGATTTCCGCCACGAAGCTTTCCACGAGCTGCAGGTTTGGGCGATTCCGGCCGAACTGCAAATCAAGACCGGCGCACGCTATCTTGATCTGATTGAAAAGCTGTCTGCCCAGTTCGGCCGCCAGCCCAAGCTGCCAGAGTGGGTTTACAACGGTGCCATCCTCGGCCTCAAAGGCGGCGAAGTGAATACCTTCAGCCGCATGGAAAATGCACTGAACCACGGCATCAAGGTATCCGGCGTATGGAGCGAAGACTGGTGCGGTCTGCGCGTCACCTCGTTCGGCGCCCGCCTGTTCTGGGACTGGGACTGGAAACACCATCAGGACCGTTACCCTAACCTGCCGGCCAAGATCAAGGAGCTCAACGACCGCGGTATCGAATTCCTCGGCTACGTGAATCCTTACTTGTGCAACGACGGCCAGTTGTTCCCGGTTGCCAAGGAAAAAGGCTATCTGGCTCTGGACAAAGACGGTAACGTCGCACTGGTTGACTTCGGCGAATTCGACTGCGGTATCGTCGACTTCACCAACCCGGACGCCTCCAAGTGGTTCCAGGATGTCGTACTGCGTGAAAACATGCTCGATATGGGCATCAAGGGCTGGATGGCCGACTTCGGCGAATACCTGCCGACCGAGAATGTCTACCTGTCTAACGGTGTAGATGCCAAGCTGATGCATAACGCCTGGCCAACCCTGTGGGCCAAGTGTAACGCCGAAGCCGTTGAAGCCAACGGCCAGACCGGTGATGCACTGTTCTTCATGCGCGCCGGCTACACCGGTGTACAGCGTTACTGCCCGCTGCTGTGGGCAGGCGACCAGAGCGTGGACTGGAGCCGCCACGATGGCCTCGTGACCGTTATCTCCGGCGCCCTGTCCTCCGGCATGCTGGGTAACGCCTACCACCATAGCGATATCGGCGGTTACACCTCGCTGTTCGACAACCGTCGCAGCAAGGAACTGTTTGACCGCTGGGTAGAAATGGCTGCATTCACGCCGGTAATGCGTACCCACGAAGGCAACCGTCCAGGGGAGAACTTCCAGTTCGACCAGGATGGTGCAACGCTGGCACACTTTGCCCGCATGACCCGCATCTATACCCACTTGGCGCCATACCTGAAGTCGCTGGTGGAAGAAGCATCGACCAAGGGTTATCCAGTCCAGCGCGCCATGATGCTGCACTTCGAACATGACCCGGAAACCTACACCAACCAGGAACAATACCTGTACGGTGCGGATCTGCTGGTTGCGCCGGTACACAAACAAGGCGCTACCGAGTGGACGACCTACCTGCCGGCAGGTACCGACTGGGTGCACGTCTGGAGCGGCCAGAAAATCACTGGTGGCCAGAAAATCACGCTGCCGGCTCCGGTTGGCCAGCCACCCGTGTTCTACCGTGCCGATAGCACTTGGCAAGAACTGTTTGCCGGGATTGCACAGCAGTAAGCTGTCGACTCCAAGCATCGGGGGTGTCCTGCCGGGCACTTCCGATGCGCAGAAAACCCCCAGTTTTTATGGGGGTTTTGTTTTTTCTGGAAGGCCGTTTCTGCGGCCTGGCAGCTTGCCAGACGGTGCCACAACCGGACAAACCTTGCCTCGCCAAACAAGCCGCAAAATGCGCTACCCAAAGCCAAGTCAGGAGCTAGCCGCCTCCGCTACCAACTACACCTTGCCAGCCATATACACCGCATTTGGCAGCCGTTGCAGACCTTTACAATAGCGCTGCGAAAATATTTCTTATAATTATCAATATTAGTGCCATATAGGTTGATAAGCTATATTCGTAGCGCTATTATAATCAGCGATTAATCACATATTGCGGAAGTATGCTTCCGCCGGGAGACTTACATGAAAACCTACGAAACGGCCCTGTACTCTTCGCTCAAGGACAAGGTAATCTTTATCTCGGGTGCAGCTTCCGGCATTGGTGCGGCCTACGTCGAGGCTTTCCTGCAGCAGGGCGCCAAAGTCGCCTTCATCGACTTTGACCGCGAGACGGCTGAACAACTGGTCGCCTCGCTCAATACCGAGAATGTCTACTTCCAGTTCTGCGATGTACGCGATATCGAACTGTTGCGCACCTGCATCAAGAATGTAGAGGCCAAATGGGGCCGCATCGATGCACTGTTCAACAATGCCGCACGCGATGACCGCCACGACATGATGGACGTGACCCCGGAATACTGGGATGAGCGCTTTAACACCAACCTGCGTCACCAGTTCTTCGCTGCCCAGGCTGTCGTACCGATCATGGAAAAGAATGGCGGCGGCGTCATCATTAATATGGGCTCGATTTCCTGGATGCGCGGCCGTCCGGGCATGGTGTGCTACACGACGCCGAAAGCAGCCATCAACGGCATGACCCGCACCATGGCGCGCGAGCTGGGCGTGAAGGGCATCCGCGTAAATTCGCTGGTACCGGGCGCAATCCGCACGGCACGCCAGGATGCGATGTGGGCCAATAACCCGGAAGGCTTCGAGCAGGCCAACCAGCAATTCATCGACCAGCAGATGCTGAAGTTTCGCCTGGATGCCAGCGACTGCGCGCGTCTGGCGCTGTTCCTCGCCTCCGACGAGAGCCGCGGCTGCACCGGCCAGAATTTCGTAGTCGATGCAGGGCTGATGCATCAATAAGGTGTTATCCGGTATCTGACAGATACCACCCTACCCATGTAATGGCGCGCTAGTCGCGCCATTGTCCTATCTGGCCTATCTACCGATACCTGCGTATGCAGCATGCACACTAAAGCTTAAGCGGTATAATGCATCACTATGATCAGTAATACGTAAATGAAGACTGTGGATCACGCTCAAGATAAGCCACGCCAACGCAACCGGCGCGGCACCCAACGTACGACCATGCTGGATGTTGCCAAACAGGCCAATGTCTCACCCAGTACCGTGTCTCTCTATCTGCGCAAACCCGATGCAGTATCGGAAAAGCTGCGGGAGAAGGTCAGGCAGGTCATAGAGGGACTGCACTACGTTCCCAACCGTATGGCCGGTAGCCTGGCCGCAGCCAAGAGCCGTACCATCGCCGTCATTATCCCGTCTATTTCCAATAATTTCTTCGCCCGCACCGTCGAGCCCATGCAGGAAATTGCCGAGAAAGCTGGCTACAACCTGCTATTGGGCAACTCCGACTACGATGCTTTGCGTGAAGAAGAGCTGGTCAAAACCTTCTTGGAGTGGTCACCGGCAGGGATGGTGCTCACTGGCCGCCACCATACGGACAAGACTATCGGCATGCTTGAGGCTGCCGATATTCCGGTAGGGCAGATGTGGGATCTTGGTGCGCCGACTTTCGGGCTGCAGGTCGGCTTCGACAATAGCGCGGTCGGTAAGGCGGCGCTACAGCATCTGTACGACGGCGGCTGCAAGCATGTGATCTATCTCGGCGTAAGACTGAACTGCGATATGCGCGCGAACATGCGTGCCGAAGGCTACCGTGCGGCCGTCGAAGCTGCCGGGTTGCACACCCCGCAAATCATCGACATTCCGGCTACAGAAGAGCATACGGTACAAGCGGCGGGAGTGGCCATTGCGGCGGCTCTGGCTGCAGACAGGTCGATCGATGGAGTCATCTGCTCCCACGACGGCCTCGCACTGGGGGTCCTGTTCGAAGCGCAACGACGTGGAATCTCGGTACCCAACCGCCTCTCCGTGATCGGCTACGGCGACCTCGACTTTGCGGCAAGCTGCATTCCGCCCCTGTCGACCATACGCCCGCACCGTAAGCAGATTGGCAGCGAACTGATCAAGGCGCTGATTGCCCGCTGCGAAAACCCGCAGGACGACTGGCAAGATTTGGCTATCGATGTCGGCTTTGACCTCATCCCGCGCGGCACCAGCCGTCTATTCTGATCATCCGCCGCCCATAGGTGGCGGATGTGTTTCAGCCTGCAGAGCGCCCCAACTGCGCACGTAGCGCAAGCAGATCACGCCACTCCACCCGCAGCAAGGACAGTACACTGCCATCACCATACTGGTGTACGCCTCCAGCTTTTTCATTCCCGCCTTTTGCCCGGTAGAACGCCCGGGCCGGCTGATTTTCAGCCACGACAGTCAATGCCAGTGTACGGGTGTCCGTCTTGCCGCCCAAGGTATCCAGCAGCCGTGCGAGCAGGGCCTGGCCCAGCCCCTGCCCTTGCCAGCCCGGCAACACATGCAGGTTGTCGAGAAAGACCTCGCCGTTGGCATCCGGACTACGATCCGCCTCGCTCAGTGCGATCGGCCGGTCGCCACACATGGCAAGCTCGATCCGCTTCTTGCCCGCCTGCAAGTCCTTCTCCCAGTACTGGATCCTTTCCGCCAGCGCTGAAGGGCTATCCAGCCACTGCTTGCAAAGCAAATGGCCGTAACAATGACGCCAGCTAGCCAAGTGCATTTCGGCCAATGTCCGGGCGTCAGTCAGTACCGCCTCTCTGAATTTGATATTGCCCATCGTGCGTCTCCATAAAAAGCCCTGCCAGATAAAAGTGGCAGGGCTGGGTTTAACTTAGCTATCCCGCGGGATACCAAAGGTTGGCACATCGGGCACACCAACCTCTCAAATCATCAAGCCTTCGCAGCGCGGCGCGATGCCAGATCGGCAATGATCTTCTTATAGAAATTCTCGTTCAGGGTGAAGAAGAAGCCAATCACCAGCGCCGTCACGATTGCCAGCGAAGCCGGGTAGATGAAGATCAGGCCGGTAATGCCCGCCTTAGCTTCGGCACTTTGCTCGACGTTAGGCATGTAACCCACCATGGCCAGCGCGAAACCCGGAATAAAGCCGGCAATCGCCTGCGAGCACTTGCGGAAGAAGGTCATGCCGCAGTACACCAGACCTTCGGTACGTACATTGGTTTTCCACTCGCCGTATTCAACACAATCGGACACGAACGCCCAGTTCAGGCTGTTCACGAACGCAGAACCGAAGAAGGCCAGCGAAGTGAACACCACATAGCTCATTACGCTGCCGCCAAAGAACAGGTTGAAGATATCACCGGCAGCCCACAGCGCCAGACCGGTCAGGTAAACCGCCTTCTTGCCGAAGCGGCGAACCATTGCCGGCACCATCAATACACCGATGTAGATACAGCCCATGGAGACAAAGGACATGTACGACACCATGGAGACGTCACCCAGTACGTACTGTGCGTAGAACACCTGTACCGACAGCTTGACGTTGAATGCAGACAGCGTCAGCAGGTTGGCGATTGCCAGCACCAGCAGCGGCTTGTTCTGCATGACGGCACGAATGCCCTCTTTGGTGTGGTTCTTGCCCGCAACCGGCTTGGGCGGCTCGACCAGATGGTTTTCTTTGACATTGGCGTAGCAGTAGATCGCAGCCAGACAGCCGATACCGGTATAAATCATGGCGGCCACGATATAGCCAGTCGCCTGGGTATCGAACATCAGCACGATGGGCATAAAGCCGACCGTACACAGCAGCAGGCCGGTGTTGGCCCCGCCCTGACGCCAGGCGGCCAGTTCGGCACGGTCCTGCGAATTAGTCGTCATCGCCGGCACCATGGCGCCATAAGTGGCATTGCCCAAGCTGAAGAACAGGCCAAAACCCATAAAGCAGGCAATGAACAGTACGGTCTTGGCCGTGACGCCCAGTGCCTCGAAGTTCCAGAACAACAGGCAGTTCAGGATAAAGAGCGGAATGGTCGTCCACAACAGGAACGGGCGGAACTTGCCGCGTGGCCCGAACTTGTGGCGGGCATCAAGCAGCATGCCGGTGCCCAGATCGGTAAAACCGGTAAAGACCTTGGCGACCAGGAAAATTACACCGGCCCATGCTGCCGGTACACCGGCCACATCGGTCAGGAACTTGAGCAGATAAAGGGTGGTGATGTCCAGGATAAAGTTGTATCCGAAGTCACCGACACCGTAGGCAAATTTTTCTTTGCCCGGCAGGCGCTGTTCACCTGTTGCCGGCGCGGCAGGGGCGGTCACGCTGTTATCCAGCGTTGCTGCATGGGTGGTCATGCTGTTCTCCATAGGCGGCTCGGCATAAACATTTGCTTCGCACTCCTGATTGGTATTGTTGAGATTATCTATGTGGCTTGGTTGCAACGTGGTCATCTTAATTGCCAGCCACGCTTTTGACGAGCAAATCGTAGCGTTACGATTAATGACAGGCAAGCAGCAATAGGCATTTTTTTGATCAAGATCAGGAAAAGTCGCTGGGGATGACTTGTATAGAGAGTCTTAAAAATTCACGTAAAAACAGATTGATTATGCTAATAATCAACATCTTGTGTGCATAAAATAAAAAAAAACAAATTTACTTGCGATAAAACGTCTTGCCCGTTTTCATCAATCTAAAAGTTACTTGATAAAAAACAAGCGAGCGCGCGTTTTTTTTATATTCAATCGACAGCATAAAGACCCATCTATATCATTGCGCTACGAACCTTACTGGATAGATCGATTTTTACGGGGACCCGTATGACAGAATCCATATTTGCCTTAGTAACCTTTCTACTGTTCACTCTTGGCGTGGCCTGGATATCCTCACGACTGACGTCCCGGGCTCACGACAGCGGTGCTGCCGGCTACTTTATGGCAGGCCGCGGTTTGACCGGCTGGTTTATCTGCGGATCGATGCTGCTGACTAACTTGTCGGCCGAACAACTGGTCGGCCTGAACGGCCAGTCCTACGCCGACAACCTCAGTTCGATGGCATGGGAAAGCACGGCGGCACTCGCCACCATCATGCTGGCCATGTTCTTTCTTCCCCGTTACCTAAAGGGCGGTTTCACCACACTGCCCGAGTATCTGGAAACCCGTTACGACGTCACCACCCGGCGCATCGTCAGTGCGATGTTCATCATCGGCTACACGCTGGTGGCCAATCCGGTTGCCCTGTATCTGGGCGCCCTGTCGCTGGATGAAGTATTCGGCATCCATGCCGCACTTGGTCTGGGCCACGAAACCATGATCTGGATTCTGGTATGGGTCATGGGTGGAGTCGGTGCGGCTTATGCCGTGCTGGGCGGGCTACGTGCGGTCGCTATCTCCGACACCATCAACGGTGTGGTGCTGCTGATTGCCAGCCTGTCAGTCCCCATCCTCGGCCTGATCGCACTGGGCGACGGCTCGCTGGCCGCCGGCATCGACCATCTGGTGGTCAACCAGCCCGAAAAGCTCAATGCAGTCGGCGACGAAACCAGCCGCATTCCGTTCGGCACCCTGTTTACCGGCATGATCTTCGCCAACCTGTTCTACTGGTGTACCAACCAGGCGACCATCCAGCGCACACTGGCCGCCAAAAACCTGGCCGAGGGCCAGAAAGGCGTGCTGCTGACCGGCTTTGTCAAGATCCTGGTGCCGCTGGTGATGCTGGTGCCGGGCGTGATCGCCTTCCATCTGATCGGCGACAAGCTGGCCAAGCCTGACCTGGCCTACCCGGCACTGATCAAGCTGGTGATGCCGTGGTGGCTGCTCGGCTTCTTTGTCGCGGCTTTCTTCGGCACCGTCATCAGCCACTTCAACTCCATCGTCAACAGCACTGCGACCCTGTTCGCCATGGACTGGCATCGTGCCTTCCGCCCTCAGGCAAGCGATGCCGAACTGGTTCGTGTCGGCAAATGGGTCGGCACCGGCTTTGCCCTGCTATCAATGGTGATTGCGCCCTTGATGCTGTATGCACCGGATGGCATTTACCTGCTTATCCGTCGCGTCACCGGCTTCTATAACATCCCGATTATCGCTATCGTGCTGGCCGGCTTCTTCCTGCCACGCGTCCCCGGATGGAGCGCCCGCCTGGTTCTGATATTGCATGTCCTGCTGTACGGCATCCTGGTTATCGGCTTTGATATCGACAAGCGTCTGGGACTCAACTTCGTCCACATCATGGGCATGATGTTTGCCCTGCATGCAGTCATTCTCGCTGGCTGTGGCTGGTTCTGGCCGCGCCATGGCCGGGCAGGCACAATCGACTTCCGTCTGGCCGATGGCGAACAATTGCCGGCACACCTGCGCCCATGGCGCTATGCCAAGCTGACCAGCGTGCTACTCGTCTGCCTGCTGATATCAATGTACCTGACGTTCTCGCCACTGGGCTTTGCCACTGTTGGCGGCCCCGGTCTGCCATACGGTATGTTGATGGGTACGCTCTGGCTGCTGTTCCTGGCATACGCCGTACGGCATCTGCGCTGTCTTGCCCGCAGCCCGGCACCGGCAATAGAGACAGTCTGATCGTGCCGCAATATTCGATAAAGGAAACGATACATATGGCGGATACCCTGCCGACACCAGCGGCAGGCCCCAGCCTCGCCGGAGCCTGTCTGGCCGAGTTTATTGGCACGGCACTGCTGATTCTGTTTGGAGTGGGCGCCGTTGCCGGCATGCAACTGTCGGGGGCCAATTTCGGCCAGTGGGAAATTTCTCTAACCTGGGGACTGGGCGTCGCGCTGGCGGTCTATGTCGTCGCGGGTGTATCCGGTGCGCACCTGAATCCGGCGGTAACACTGGCGCTGACGGCATGGGCCGGCTTCGAGCGCCGGCGAGCCCTGCCCTACATCTTCGCACAGTGTGCGGGAGCCTTCTGCGCGGCAGCCCTTGTTCTGGCTCTCTATGCACCATTGCTGGCCGGCTGGGAAAGTACACACGGGATTATCCGCGGCACACCGCAAAGCGTGGCCAGTGCCGCCATCTTCACCACCTTCGCCCATGCCAGTCTTGGCAATGTGCAAGCCCTGCTGGTTGAGACCGTTATTACCGCGATCCTGATGACCGGCATTCTGGCGCTGACCGACCCGCGTAACGGCCCATCGCGCGGCTTTGCCGGTGCCTTGCTGATTGGTCTGCTGGTTGCCGTGATTGGAGCCTCGTTCGGCCCCCTGACCGGCTTTGCGATGAATCCGGCGCGCGACTTGGGTCCGCGGCTATTCATTGCACTCGCCGGCTGGGACGCTGTCGCTTTCAACGGTGGACGTGCCAGCGATTACTGGTGGGTACCGGTACTGGGTCCGCTACTGGGCGCACAGATCGGTGCCCTGCTCTACCTGAAGCTGATCTCGCCACACCTGCCACGCTAATCCTGCTTTGCCCCCTATTTCGCATTGAACCCAAGCTCCCGACGCTACCAGCTAGCAGGCGCACGGCCGGACAGATAAAGCGCCAGCTGGGTGATAAAGTCCTGCGAAGGGGCGCGCAGGCCGAGCAGCGCACCGGCAGCCACCAGCAGGCAGACTGCGATAATCAGGCTGGTCTGCTGCGGCCGGCCGCTCTTACCCTGCATACGCAGAAACAGGATGGAGACCCACAGGCCCAGCGCACAACCACTGATCACCTCAGACGGGGA
>NZ_RJTZ01000260.1:0-1823 GCF_024343515.1 Aquitalea sp. S1-19
CAGGAAGGAGCCATAGGGCTTGTTCGGGTCGGACAGACCGGAGCGCGAGCGGCGGATAGCATCGGCAACGGCCGTCGCGGCTTCATCCTGCCCCACCACGCGCTGATGCAGCACGTCTTCCATATGCAGCAGCTTATCGCGCTCACCGGTCAGCATCTTGGACACAGGGATACCGGTCATGCGGCTGATCACCTCGGCGATTTCATCGGTGCCCACTTCGGTGCGCAGCAGGCGATGTCCTTCAACCGCCATATCGCTTGTCTCTTCCGCGACCTTAAGCTGCGCCTCCAGCTGAGGCAGACGCCCGTATTGCAGCTCGGCCAGCTTCTGCCAGTCGCCCTTGCGCTTCAGCTCTTCCATCTCGTTTTTGAGTTTGTCGATTTCTTCCTTGATGCTCTGGCTGCCCTGCTGCGAGGCTTTCTCTGCCTTCCAGATCTCCTCCAGATCGGAATAATCCTTGGACAGGCGCGCAATCTCCTCTTCAATCAGCGCCAGACGGCGCTGCGAAGCCTCATCGCTCTCGCGCTTGACCGCCTCGCGCTCGATCTTAAGCTGGATCAGGCGTCTATCCATCTTGTCCATTTCTTCCGGTTTGGAGTCCAGCTCCATCTTGATCCGGCTGGCCGCCTCGTCAATCAGGTCGATCGCCTTGTCCGGCAAGAAGCGGTCAGTGAGATAGCGGTGCGACAACTCCGCCGCCGCCACAATGGCCGGATCGGTAATATCGACCCCGTGGTGGATTTCGTATTTCTCTTTCAAGCCGCGCAAGATGGCGATGGTGTCTTCCACGCTAGGCTCGTCCACCAGCACCTTCTGGAAACGGCGCTCCAGTGCGGCATCTTTCTCTATGTATTTGCGGTATTCGTCCAGCGTAGTCGCGCCCATGCAGTGCAGCTCGCCACGCGCCAGCGCGGGCTTGAGCATATTGCCGGCATCCATCGCGCCCTCGGCCTTGCCCGCGCCGACCAGCGTGTGGATCTCGTCGATAAAGACAATGGTGTTGCCTTCATCTTTGGCCAGATCGGTCAGCACCGCTTTTAGCCGCTCTTCAAATTCGCCGCGGAACTTGGCACCGGCGAGCAGACTGGCCAGATCCAGCACCAAAAGTTTCTTGCCGCGCAGGCTGTCCGGCACCTCGCCATTGACGATACGCTGCGCCAGACCTTCCACAATGGCGGTCTTGCCCACCCCCGGTTCACCGATCAGCACCGGATTATTCTTGGTCCGGCGCAGCAAGACCTGAATCGCACGGCGGATTTCGTCATCACGGCCGATAACCGGGTCCAGCTTGCCGGCGCGCGCACGCTCGGTCAGATCCAGCGTGTATTTCTTCAGCGCCTCGCGCTGCCCTTCCGCCTCCTGGCTTGCCACATTCTCGCCACCGCGCAGCGCCGAAATCGCCGCATTCACCGCCGCCGGCGTCGCACCATATTGCTTGAGCAGCTTGCCGGTTTCACCCTTGTCTTCCAGCAGCGCCAGCAAGAACATCTCGCTGGCAATATATTCGTCACCACGCTGCATCGCGGCCTTGTCGGTCAGGTTGAGCAGCTTGTTCAGGTCGCGCGATACCGTAATCTCGCCATCGCTGCCTTGCACCTTGGGCAGCCGCTCCAGCGCCTGCTGCAAGCCTGTCTTCAGCCCCATTGCATTCACGCCGGCGCGTGAAAGCAAGCCGGACATGCCGCCATCACTATCCTCCAGCATGGCCAGCAACAGATGTTGCGGCTCGATATACGCATTGTCGCCCGCCAGCGCCAGACTTTGCGCATCGGCCAGCGATTGCTGGAACTTGGTCGTCAGTTTGTCAAATCGCATCATGCTCT
>NZ_RJTZ01000261.1:0-1822 GCF_024343515.1 Aquitalea sp. S1-19
GTCCAACGAGTCCGGAGCCGCCGTGACACGTGTTGGCCTTGATGCCGGCGTGCCAGTTGCCAATGCCGTTCTTACGACCGAAACCGACGAGCAGGCTGAAGTGCGCATGATAGAAAAAGGCCGCGATGCTGCTCGCGTGGCCGTGGAAATGGCCAATCTACAAAAAGCCTTGCGCGGCTGAATACCTGCCGCGCCCGTTCTTTACAAGGAATAACCGATGAAAACCGCCCGCCGCCGCGCCCGCGAATTTGCCGTTCAGGGCATTTACGAGTGGCATCTGAATCAGGAAAGCCCGGCTTCCCTGATTGAAAAGCATTTGCGCGAGAATGATTACTTCGTCAAGGCTGACGAAGCGCTGTTCCGCACCTTGTTGTACGGTGTAGTCAAAGATGCCAAGGAACTGGGCATTCTGGTCGACCGCTTTCACGAGCGCAGTGCCGAAGAAGTGAGCCCGGTCGAGCGCTCTGTGCTGCTGATGGCCGCGCTGGAGCTGACCCAGCATCCGGAAACGCCTTATCCTGTGATCATTAACGAAGCGATCGAAATCACCAAGACCTTTGGTGGCACCGATGGTCACAAGTTTGTCAATGGTGTACTGGACAATCTGGCCGCCGAAGTGCGCGCCGACGAGGTCGCCAGCCAGAAGTCGCGCCGCCGCGCCGACTAAGCAATCAGGCCTGCCTGACTGACACCCGCTGCGGCGGGTGTTTTTGCGTCTGCTAGTGGCAGGAGGGATATATGAACGAATTCGAATTGATACGCCGCCATTTTACCCGCGCAACACCTCAGGCCGTGCTGGGCGTGGGCGACGATGCCGCCATTATCCAGGTGACGCCCGGTTGTGCTTTGCATGTCTCGGTCGATATGCTGGTGCAGGGGCGGCACTTCTTTGCCGATGTTGATCCGGTAAGCCTGGGGCACAAGGCGCTGGCGGTGAATCTGTCCGATATGGCGGCCATGGGCGCCGCGCCGCGCTGGGCATTGCTGGCGCTGGCCTTGCCGCAAGTCGATGAGGCATGGGCGGCCGGCTTTGCCCGCGGCTTCTTTGATCTGGCGGCGCGTTTCGGTGTTGAGCTGGTCGGTGGGGACACCACCTGCGGCCCGTTGACTTTGTCGGTGACTATCATGGGCGAGGCGCCACAGGGTATGGCACTGCGCCGCTCGGGCGCGCAACCGGGTGACGATATCTGGGTGAGTGGCCGGCTGGGTGAGGCCGCGCTGGCACTGGCCTGCCGACTGGGGCGGGTAAAAGATGTACCTCAGGATGTCCTGAACGAATGCCTGCAGCGCCTGGAGCGGCCCGAACCGCGGGTAGCGCTGGGTCTGGCGCTACGCACGGTCGCGCATGCGGCGCTGGATGTATCCGACGGTTTGATGGGAGATCTGGAGCATATCCTTGCGGCCTCGGGGGTGGGGGGCGAAATCGAACTGGAAGCCCTGCCGACCCACCCCTGGCTTGCGGCGCGCCGTGGCGAGCATGCGGCGCTGATTGCCGCCGGTGGCGATGATTACGAACTGTGTTTTACTGCGCCGGCTAGTGCCCGTGAGACGCTGGCCGATATCGCCGCGCAGTGTGATGTGGCGCTTAGCCGTATCGGGCGCATCAAGGCAGGCAGCGGCGCTTGCTTGCTGGACAAAGACGGGCGCGCGTGCCCGCTCGACAAAAAGGGGTATGACCATTTTGCGTAAACCTGACTGGGCTTTTGTTTGCTCGCATCCGGCGCATTTTCTGGCTTTCGGCTTTGGATCCGGTCTTGCCCCCAAGGCGCCGGGCACCTGGGGGTCGCTGGTTGCCTTGCCGTTATATGCGCTGCTGCTCGCG
>NZ_RJTZ01000262.1:0-1818 GCF_024343515.1 Aquitalea sp. S1-19
AGTTTGGTCCCTATCTGCAGTGGGCGTTGGAAGTTTGACGGGGGCTGCTCCTAGTACGAGAGGACCGGAGTGGACGAACCTCTGGTGTACCGGTTGTCACGCCAGTGGCATTGCCGGGTAGCTAAGTTCGGAAGAGATAAGCGCTGAAAGCATCTAAGCGCGAAACTCGCCTGAAGATGAGACTTCCCTGAGGACTTGATCCTCCTGAAGAGTCGTTCGAGACCAGGACGTTGATAGGTCGGGTGTGGAAGTGCTGTGAGGCATGAAGCTAACCGATACTAATTGCTCGTGAGGCTTGATCCTATCATTTGAGTGGCTTTGCTAAGATAAGCAGAGTTGCGAAGCAATACTTCTACCAAGGCATCCAGAGAAAGAAGTGGTCTGGGTGTTTAATTTCGGTTTCTACAATTTGACAAGTTAATGTCTGGTGGCCATAGCGAGGTGGTCCCACGCCTTCCCATCCCGAACAGGACCGTGAAACACCTTAGCGCCGATGATAGTGTGGCATTCGCCATGTGAAAGTAGGACACCGCCAGACGCCCCATATAAAACCCCAGCTCATTGAGCTGGGGTTTTTGCATGAAAGTGAAACACCCAGAATTCGCCGCGTTGCCTGAGGCAGCGCCGGCAAGCGTTTATTTCTGGTAGCCATAGCGAGATGGTCCCACGCCTTCCCATCCCGAACAGGACCGTGAAACATCTTAGCGCCGATGATAGTGTGGCATTCGCCATGTGAAAGTAGGACACTGCCAGAAGCCCATATCAAAAAGCCCGACTCGATGAGTCGGGCTTTTTGTTTTTAGCTGCGCTGGCTACTTAAGCTGTATTCATCATTATGTAGTTTGACCGCAGGTCCCGTCATACCGTAGATGCCTAATTCAGTCAGTTTGCGGGCATCGGCCGGATCGCTTATGCCTTTGGCCAGCAGGTTAATGCCCATAAGCGTCGTCATTTGCAGTAGCCCTTTGACGACGGCTTGTTGTCCTTGATCCTGGTGGATGCCATGCGTCAGTACCCCATCCAGCTCCAAATATGAAATACCGGCCTCGGCTAGCTTCGCAACCAGACTCAGGTCATGACCGATGATCTCCACACCTAAGCGATGGCCTTTTTGCTGCATGCTATGACTGAACGCTAGAAAAGCCGGCCAGTGTGCGAGTAGAGCCATTTCGTGAAACTCGAAATTAACCCTGATGCCCTGCGTCTTGTTTAGCAGGTGGTGTACTTGGGTGTTGAAGTCCGGGTGGGCAAGCGAGGCCGGAGAGACATTGATGGCAATGCATGGGCCGGGTGCATATTGCAATCCCTGCTCTAGTGCAGCGAGATCCGGTTGCTGGCTGATGCCCAGGCGCAGGCTATGCGATAGCAGACGCAGGGCGCTGACCTTGGCTGCACTTTCGCTTGCCGGCAGATACAGCATGCCTTCCTGCCATAACACGCCGCCTGTTGCATCGACGACCGGATACCAGTCAAGGCGCAATAAACGCTGTCTGCATGCTTGTTCAATGGCTTCGCGCCAGTTCTGTTCGCTATGGATGTGGACCACGGCGTGATCCAGGCGGCAGAAACTATTGGGTGCCTGTGCAACAGCTTGTGCCAGCGCCTGACTGGCCTGAGACAGGATATCGCTGAGCTTATCCTGGCCATTGAAGCTTGTTATACCGATATGCGCGACTTCCTGCTGATCACATAAACCCATCTGCGGATAGCGGGCATATTGTTGTAATAGCGTGCGGGCGAGGGTGTCGGCATCATTCGGACTTAGTTCGGGGCAGAGCAGGGCGAAATCAGCGCCACGCAGCCTCACCGCCAGGGCGC
>NZ_RJTZ01000263.1:0-1818 GCF_024343515.1 Aquitalea sp. S1-19
CGTGTGCGATGCGAATGCCCCGCTCGTTCTGGCCGGCGTCGTCACGCTCGACCAGTTGCAGTATTCTGCCGCCAATTCCGCCCTGACTATTAATTTCCTCTGTCGCCAGACGAATGCCTTCGCGCATGGACAAGCCCATGGGCGATGAGTTGCCGGTAAATGCTCCTGTGACTCCTATACGCAAGGGCTGAGGGGTGGAGGAGGCCGCTTGTACCGTGCCCAGCAATATAGGCAGCATGGCAAGGCAGACGCGTAAAGTAGGCATTATGTGCTGTTCGCTGGCGTATTTCATTGGCGTACAATAAGTCGATAGACCATATGGTTTCAAGTTTAATGAATTAAATACTAAAAGCATTAAGCGGGTGGACTCGGGTAGACTGTCGTCTTCTTTCGCTATTTTTGCTGTGCCTATGTTTTTGTTGCCCTGGTTTTCCCGTCAAACAAGTGGCCGCCGTCTGCCTCGCTGGTTACGATTGGTTCCCAATACCACCATTGTCCTGTTCTTTCTCATGATGCTGTTGGTGTGGTGGATGCTGGATGTGCGCGAGGCCGAGCAGCGTCAGGTTGAACTGGTCCGCGATGTGCAGTGGGCCGAGCAGACCATACAGTTGCGGCTGGAAGATGATGTGAGTCAGTTGGCAACGCTGGTTTACGCCATTACCCATGAAGAGGTGGAGCGCGCCGATTTTGAACGTCAGGCCGCTGAATTGATGGCCAATGCGCCGGAAATCGTGCAACTGACCCAGTTTGATGCGCAGGGTAATTGGCTGGCTGGAGCCGTTTTACCCGAGCAGTTTTTGCCAAGGTTAAAGGGCAAGGAACAGACTGGTTTATGGCCATCCTTATTGCTTAACGCACGCCCTGTTTTCAGTCGACCCTACAAGCTAAGCAATCAGAACTGGGCGTTTGCCTTGTTGTTGCCTATCCAGCGGCAAGACCGCTTTGCCGGTGCCGTGATGGCGGTGTTTGATGCGACGGCCTTTGTGCGCCATGTGCCGCCGGCCTGGTTTAGTGAAAAGTATCAGCTGGCCTTGCAAGACCAGTCGGGTGTGACGCTGGCGCGTAGCGCCGCACCCGCGCAGGAATACGCCCGCTCTGCCGCCCGCCTGATTCTGCCGGGGACCGGCTTGGTTTTGCGTGCCCATCCCTTGGGGAGTCCTTTCTCTTCTGCCCTGACATTTCAACTGGCTTTGATTGGCGGTTTGGCCTTGCTGACACTGATCAGCCTGATTCTGTTGTCGCGCCATATCGGGCGCCGTATAGAAGCTGAGGATGATCGCAATATGGTTTATCAGATGTCCCAGGAAATGTTGGGCCTGATGCGCGCGGACATGACTTTGCTGGATGTCAATCCGGCCTTTTCTGCTGCATTGGGCTATAGCCAGGCGCAGTTGGTGGGGACGTCTTTGTTGAGTTATTTGCAGGAAGAGGCGCGCGAGTCCGTGCGCGAGAAGTTATTGCGGATACTGGACGGTACCGAGCCGGATATTTTGCTTGAAACCGGGCTGCTTGCCGCGGATGGCCGTGTGCGCTGGGTGAATGGCTGCGATGCCGAAATGATCTTGCTGGATGATATTACAGCCCAGCGTGAGGCAGAGCAGCGCTATCAGTCCCAGTTGATCCAGATGCAGGCGACCAGCCGTCTGGTGACCATGGGAGAAATGGCCTCTACCCTGGCGCATGAGCTGAATCAGCCCTTGGCCGCGATTGCCAACTATCAGGCTGGCTGTGTCGCCCGTATTCGTCAGGGCAAGAGTTCTGCCGAGGCACTGTTGCCTGTGATGCAGAAGATTACCGAGCAGGCGGAACGCGCCGGCA
>NZ_RJTZ01000264.1:0-1817 GCF_024343515.1 Aquitalea sp. S1-19
CCGATTTCCTTCAGCATCAAAGGCGTCCACAAGCCGGACGTATCGCCCGCTGCAATCTGCGCTTCGCTGACACGGAATTTGGCCATATCGCTTTGCGGCAGATAGACCCGCCCCTTGTCCCAGTCAATGGCGACATCCTGCAGGAAATTGATCAGTTGCAAGGCCGTGCAAATGCCATCAGACATGGCGATGCTTTTGCTATCGTGCTCGCCATACAAGGCCAGCATCAGGCGGCCGACCGGATTGGCCGAACGGCGGCAATAATCGACAATTTCGGCAAAATCCTGATAACGCGTTTTGGTCACATCCTGGCTAAAAGCCGACAGCAAATCATAAAACGGTGCCAGCGGCAGCTGATGCGCGGCAATCGCCTGCGCCAGATTCTGCATCATCGGGTCTTGCGGCAACTGGCCGCGACCGATTTCGTCCAGCGCAGATGACAGCGCGGCAAGCCCCGCCAGCCTTGCCTCGGCACCGGCATCGCCCTCATCGGCAATATCATCGGCAGTACGGGCAAAATGGTAGATGGCATGCACGCCACGGCGCATGCGTCGTGGCAACAATACAGAACCTACCGGAAAATTTTCGTAATGCCCGACCGACATGGCTAGACCGCCGTCACAAGATGTAAAACGGCGATTATAAGGCCAGAGCAGAACAAACGGCGACCCGGCATCGCCGCCATTCATACCGGACGCCGCACTGCACCTCACGATAAATCGGAAAATCCGCCTTTTTAACAAAAACAATAAAAAAACACCTTGACGGTAAAAAAAGCCGTCTGTATAGTTCCGTTCTCGTTGCAGCACACACTGCAACGCAGCAGTAAATCGTGGGGGTATAGCTCAGTTGGTAGAGCGCTTGCATGGCATGCAAGAGGTCAGCGGTTCGATCCCGCTTACCTCCACCAGAAGACTCAGGCCTGAAGCCGCAACATCGCTTCGACCGACCATTAAGGTCCCCATCGTCTAGTGGCCTAGGACACCGCCCTTTCACGGCGATAACGGGGGTTCGACTCCCCCTGGGGACGCCAGCAGTTTTGGGGGTATAGCTCAGTTGGTAGAGCGCTTGCATGGCATGCAAGAGGTCAGCGGTTCGATCCCGCTTACCTCCACCAGAAGACTCAGGCCTGAAGCCGCAACATCGCTTCGACCGACCATTAAGGTCCCCATCGTCTAGTGGCCTAGGACACCGCCCTTTCACGGCGATAACGGGGGTTCGACTCCCCCTGGGGACGCCAGCAGTTTTGGGGGTATAGCTCAGTTGGTAGAGCGCTTGCATGGCATGCAAGAGGTCAGCGGTTCGATCCCGCTTACCTCCACCAGAAGACTCAGGCCTGAAGCCGCAACATCGCTTCGACCGACCATTAAGGTCCCCATCGTCTAGTGGCCTAGGACACCGCCCTTTCACGGCGATAACGGGGGTTCGACTCCCCCTGGGGACGCCAGCAGTTTTGGGGGTATAGCTCAGTTGGTAGAGCGCTTGCATGGCATGCAAGAGGTCAGCGGTTCGATCCCGCTTACCTCCACCAGAAGACTCAGGCCTGAAGCCGCAACATCGCTTCGACCGACCATTAAGGTCCCCATCGTCTAGTGGCCTAGGACACCGCCCTTTCACGGCGATAACGGGGGTTCGACTCCCCCTGGGGACGCCAGCAGTTTTGGGGGTATAGCTCAGTTGGTAGAGCGCTTGCATGGCATGCAAGAGGTCAGCGGTTCGATCCCGCTTACCTCCACCAGAAGACTCAGGCCTGAAGCCGCAACATCGCTTCGACCGACCATTAAGGTCCCCATCGTCTAGTGGCCTAGGACACCGCC
>NZ_RJTZ01000265.1:0-1816 GCF_024343515.1 Aquitalea sp. S1-19
GAGCTGGTGAAAACCACGGCGGCGCTGGCCGAGCGTCTGGGGTTTGCGCGCATGCGCTTTATCAACGAGACCGTGGCCGAATCGATTTCGGACTCGGCCATAGGCAAACAGGTCGATATCGTCACCGCCTTGCACGCCTGCAATACCGCCACCGACGACGCGATCCGCTTCGCGCTGGAAAAGGATGCCCAGTTCATCGTGCTGGTGCCGTGCTGCCAGGCCGAAGTTGCCGCCGAACTGCGTCAGGTGAAGGCCAAGCTGCTGGCGGGTACGCCATTGGCCGAGCTCGTGCGCCACGGCATCCATACCCGCGAGTTCGGCAGCCAGCTGACCAATGTATTGCGCTGTCTGCTGTTGGAATCGCACGGCTACCAGCTTACCGTCACCGAGCTGGTCGGCTGGGAGCACTCGATGAAGAACGAGCTGATCGTGGCCAGAAAAGGCCATAAGCGCGGCGGTGCGCGTGAACGTGCCGAGTCTATCGTCGACACCTTTATGCTGGGAAACCTGAAGGCGCGCTTTATTTATTGATGCACGCTTGTAAGGGGCCGCCGGATGGCGGCCCCTTCTTGCTTTAAAACCGCCTCTCTTGACGCTTTCAGTACGTTACTACCTTGTCCATTTTCAATTGCCAACCCGCTTCGCCTGGCACCAGACGGTACTGGATCTGGCGCATGCCGCCAGTTGGCTTGGCATTGATATCTCCGTCCCGATAGACCGGGAAGCGGCGTAGCAAGCGCCCCTCGCCAACCGCAAATGCATCATGCCCCTGATAGCCTTGTGACAGTTTCTTGTCGGTAGAGAGGTCGGGCAGATGGATCTCGCTCAGCGATTTTTTACGATTGACGGCGTAGCCGACCAGTGAACCGTAGCTGCCGCTGCCGGCCGAATTGACGTAAACATAAACTTCGGGCGAGCCGTCGGCATTGAGGTCAGCCACTTCGGCGCCGCTCACGCTGCCGTCTATTTCACGCTTGATGGGCGTATTGCTGCCTGAAAGTCCGGACGGGGTGATAGTGAGCTGGTTGAGCGAGCCCTCGTTGGTTGCCATCACATGAAAATTGACGCCTTGCAGGTTCAGTGTCTTGTCGAAGGCAGTTGACGTGGCCTTATGTGCGCTTGCTTCTATGCCGACCTTGAGCGTGTAGCGGGCCGTTTCATTGCGTCGCGCGGCATTGCGCATCAGGTAGACGCGTATCGTGTAGACGCCGTCGGCGGGAAGCACGCCGCTGTAGTGGTTGCCCAGTGTCGAGCCGACAAACAGTGCTTCATCCGAGCCTGGTGGCAGCAGGTTGAAGTAGGCTGAGCTGTTGCTCGGCGCGAAGTCGACGCGCATCTGTTGCCCGGCGCGCGCGTGCAGTTGGTAGTCGATAGTCTGGTAGCCCTTGAGCTGATCCTTGATGTTGGTGCTGGTCGCGCCCTTGGCGAACACGACGGTTTTTTGCTGGATGTCACTGGCGGCCAGTGCCGGCAGTGGCGACAGCAGGGACAGGCTTAACAGGCAGGCATGCCATGTTTTCATGATGTGCGCTCCATATGACAGTAATCGCCAGTATGGGTGAGCCGGTCGCACCTTGCCAGTCAGCCGTGGCGCGAGAGTTCGCTTCGTGCCCATGCCAGTATCTGTGCTGCGGGCATTGCGCCACTGTGGCGGGCAATTTCGCGGCCGTTCTTGAATAGCACCAGCGTCGGGATGCTGCGTATGGCGTAGCGGGCCGCTGCTTGTGGTGCGCCATCGCTGTCGACTTTGGCAAAGCGTATTTCCGGTGCTTGCCGTGCCGCTTCGGCAAATTGCGGTGCCATGGTTTTACAAGGG
>NZ_RJTZ01000266.1:0-1815 GCF_024343515.1 Aquitalea sp. S1-19
ACACCACAGAAGAGCAGCAATAGGTAGTGAATAGTAAGCGTAGTGTGCGCGAATTTGTTCGCAGTTGTCGTTTTCCCACGGATGTCCCATTGCGCCCTCTTGGCGTTTCCCTGTATGAATTGCCACGTCAGCCGGGCAGGGTTTCCCGGTCTTCGGCCCGTCGGCCTAGGTGTGGCAAAGCGGGTGTCAGGCCGTTTTAAATAACGGCGTCACTTTTGCGCCGGCCTTGAGTCCGGCCAAATAATCTGCCCACGCCTGCATCATGCGGCGGCGTTCGGGTAAATACTCAGCATAATTATATGTAGCACGAATGCTGTTCCGTTCGGCATGTGCCATCTGGCGCTCGATGGCGTCGCGGTTCCAGCCTTGTTCATTCAGCAGCGTGGACGCCATATGCCGGAAGCCGTGCCCGGTCATGGTGTCCTTGTCATAGCCAAGGCGGCGCAAGGCTGCGTTGACCGTGTTTTCAGACATGGGGCGGCCATTGGTGCGGGCGCCGGGGAAAACGTACTGGCCATGCCCGGTGAGCGCCTGCAATTCGCGCAGCACCATCACCGCCTGAAATGAAAGCGGGACAACGTGTTTTTCCCGCGCCTTCATGCGTTCGGCCGGGATGACCCACTGGGCGGCATCGAGGTCGATTTCTTGCCATTCCGCTTTGCGCAGTTCACCGGGGCGCACGAATGTCAGCGGTGCTAGTTTTAGTGCGCATTGCGTCACGAACGACCCCTGATAGCCGTCGAGGGCATGCAGCAATTCGGCAATCAGGGCAGGGCTGGTGATGGTAGGGAATGATTTGGAGATAACGGGGGCCAGTGCGCCGGCCAGATCTGCGGCTGGGTTGCGCTGGGCGCGACCGGAGGCAATCGCGTAGCGGAATACCTGGCCGCAAGTTTGCAGGGCGCGGTGCGCCGTTTCTATGGCGCCGCGATGCTCAATGCGGCGCAGAGCGGTCAGAAGCTCTGGTGCCTCGATCTGGGCAATGGGACGCTTGCCTATCCATGGGAAAATGTCGCGCTCGAAACGGCGCATGGTCTTGTCTGCGTGGCCTGCCGTCCAGGTTGGCAGGTATTTGGAAAACCACTCGCGGGCGATAACCTCAAAGCTATTTTCGGCTTGCTGTGCCTTGGTGGCTTTTTGTACCTTGCGGTTGATGCCGGGGTCGATGCCTTCGGCAAGCAGGCGGCGGGCTTCGTCCCGGCGGTTGCGCGCATCTTTCAGGCTGATTTCTGGATAGATACCAAGTGCCAGTGTTTTCTGTTTGCCATCGAAACGGTAAGAGAGCCGCCAGTATTTCCCGATGCAGTTAACGAGCAGATGCATGCCTTTTTCGTCGGTTAGCTTGGCTGGCTTTCCGTTGTCGTTGGACTTGGCGTTCTTGCAGGCTGTGTCGGTCAGAGGCATTTGTTGGTACCTGTGATCTGTTGGTACTGGGAACCAACAGGAATACCAACACCGGCGTTGGCATGTCTAGAGATGTTATGGCACATCGTGAGACATAAAAAAACCCCGAGAGGCTTATTTCTCGGGGTTCTTGGTGTTTCATGACACGTCATGAAACGGTAGTTTGGTGGGGCGGCGACTATCACAAAACACCTTACAAGCATTGTCTTTAAAGGATTTGTGTAATTCTATTTTTAAAAATACCAACATAAATACCAACAAGAAATGCATGCTGCGCTGGATCGCAGGGTCTTGCCTGTGTACGGCGGCGCGGCCGCTCAAGAAATCAAAGTGGCTCCGGCGTAGACCGACTGTGGCGCTGGCCGGGCATCAAAAATAAGCTTGGTGTTAACGGCGGCACGCAACGTGCGT
>NZ_RJTZ01000267.1:0-1811 GCF_024343515.1 Aquitalea sp. S1-19
GCGCCGCGGTGGTGGCGATGCCAGCAACCGCGAGGAGTACAAGGCGTTGGTGACCTACCGCTATCGCTACAACGGGGTGGACTACACCGGCTCCACCGTATCCTTTCCCGATGCCGGCGACCAGCAGAGTGCTTCCGGTGCCGAGGCCAGAGTGGCCAAGTATCCGGCGGGCAGCCAGGTCAGGGTTTACGTCAATCCGGCACAGCCCGCACAAGCCTGCCTCGAGGCCGGGCGGCACTGGACGGTATGGGTAGGGTTGGCGCTGACCTTGCTGTTTGTAGTGGCAGGGGCGGGTTTGTTGCTGGGCATCATTTGAAACCGGCGTATCGGCAAGGCGGCGTACTTTAGAGTGCGCCGCTTTTTTATGTCTCAGACCGATGTGCAGGTCTGTGTGTACCGTGCAATATTACTATTTGATATTAATCAATCAATCGCCAATATCAATAATAAATTATTAGATAAGTATTTAATTATCGGTGGTGGCGGCGTAAAGTAAGCGCTCCCTAAATGGCTGGATGGAGTGCTTTCATGTCGTTTCGCCGTATTGCCCCGCTTACCGCTGCCTGTCTCGCTGCTTTCTCGATGTCTGCCTTTGCTGCTCCGCTCGACCCTGCCAAGGTGAAGTCGGTGGTCGATGGACAGATCCCGTCTTATTTGCAGGACCACAAGGCCATTACCGAGATTGAATCGCCCACCGGCGACAAGGCGGGTAGCCGGCAGATGGCCGACTGGCTCAAAGCCCGCTTCGAGCCTCTGGGTTACAAAGCCGAGTACCGCGAAAACGACGCCGGCACCCATGTCATCCTGCGCAAGAAGGGTGAAGGCCAGCAGCGCGTGCTGATTCTGGGGCACACCGATACCGTGCAGCCCAAGGGCAGCCTGGCCAAGAAACCATACAGCTATGATGCCAAGACCGGCCTGTCGCAAGGCCCGGGCGCAGGCGACAGCAAGGCTTCGGTCGCCCAGTTGCTGCACTTCGCACAAGCGATGGAAAAGCTGGGTTACAAGAACTACGGCGAGATGATTTTCTACTTTGATGCCGAAGAAGAAGTCGGTTCCGATCTGGAAGAGCAGATCCTTGACGAGCTGGCCAAGCAGGCCGATCTGACCCTGTCGGTGGATACCGCCCGTCCGGGCTGGGGTCTGACCACGCAGCGCAAGTGGGCGGCCAACTTCGATATCAGCGTCAAGGGCACGACCGGCCATGCCGGCAACTCTCCACAGTCCTCGGCCAGCGCCACGGTCGAACTGGCCAACCAGATTACCCGCATCATGAAGCTGGCCAGCCCGCTGCCGAAAGATCCGTCCCAGTTCACGCCGCAAGGCCTGGCCAAGCGCGGCCTCGCCGACCATGGTCAGTTCATTCCCGAGCTGACTATCAATGTAGGCGTGATCGAAACCCCGAACACCAAGCGCAATAGCGTACCGGCGGCCGCCAGCGCCAAGCTGGATATCCGTGGCTATAAGGCGGAAGACCTGAAGAAGATTCAGGCTGCCATCGCCAAGATCGCCGCTACTCCTGCTGTGGGTGGCACCAAGGTCGAAGTGAAGGGCCCGTTCTCCTATCTGCCTGCCATGGAGAAAACCCCGGCAGCCGCGGCTCTGGTCGATTCGTACAAGAAGATCGTCAAGCAGCAATACGGTGCCAATGTGGTTGAATGGTCCGGTGGCGGCGTGACCATTGGCAACTTTACTTCCAAACACATCCCGACCATTGATGGTCTGGGCGTAGAGACCGACTACGAGCACGATCTGGACAAGGAAACAGTTGATCTCAAGACCTTCGCGCCACGCACGGTCAGCATGATTCT
>NZ_RJTZ01000268.1:0-1810 GCF_024343515.1 Aquitalea sp. S1-19
ACGCGGAAGGTGTCTTTCACGCGGCGGATCACGTCCAGGTAAGGCATGCCCGGCTTGACCATGATGATGTCGGCGCCCTCTTCCTGATCCATGGCCACTTCCTGGATCGCTTCGTCCAGATTGGCCGGGGCCATCTGGTAGCTGTACTTGTCGGCCTTGCCCAGATTGCCGGCGCTGCCAACCACGTCGCGGAACGGGCCGTAATGGACAGCATCGGGATGCCGAGCTTGAGCGCTGCTTTAGCGGTATAAGGCTATAAAAAATCCCCGGAAGAAGTCTGGGGATTTTTTATAGGTACATCCAAGGCGGGAGGCTGACATCAGTACGGCGGATTCACCACGATGAACTGTGTCCCTCGTGGCTGATACCAGGTGTTTCCGCACTGCTGGTAGATAATGCCGCCGTAGTTGACCGGCACGCAGCCGGGGGGCACGGAACGTACGATGGAACCAACGATGGCACTCGTCACCGCCACGGTCGCCCCCACCGCCACCGCCGTTGCTACCGGGTGGTAGTCGTTGTCCCAACCTCCGCTGTGATGGACATCCACATCGACATCCCTGTTAACGTTCCTGTTAACGTTCCTGTTAACATTTTTGTTGACGTTCACATTGTTGACGCTACTGCTACGGACATTGTTTGTGCGTACATCGGCCCTGCTGTGATCGACATTGACCTTCTGCCGGGCTCCGCCGCCCGCAGCGGCATGCGGTTTGGAGGCGGCGAGCTTGCCGCTGCGGGCGGCCTCGACGACCGGAACCAGAGCGAAACTGGCCACCAGCAGCGCCACCAGCGGAGACAGGAACAGCTTGCGCAGTGCATTTTCCATGACATGACTCCTCTACTTGGTTTTGCGCGGCAGCAGTTCGGCCGGGGAAGCGCCCTTGGGCGGCTTGAAGCTGAAAACTGCGTTCGAAAAGGTAGGCTTCAGGTTCCAGTCGATCAGGCTGACCGACTGCGGACGTGCTTCGTCGTCACGCTGGGTGATCACAAGCTTGCGCGGCAAGGGCCGGTCTCCGGCCGAGATCCAGATCTGCCAGTCGGTATTGCCCTGACGGAAGGCATAATGATCACACAGCGTCTGGCCAATGAAATCCTGGCCGGCATTCATCGCTGACTGTATCCCGTCGAACGGCGCATCCGGCGTGCCCCAGACAAACAGATCGGCCAGAGGGGTTTCCACACCGTACTTTTCCTCCAGACGGTTAACCAGCACATTGAGTTTGCCGGTAAACGGCACCGTCGAGTAATACTTCTGCGCGGGCGAGTACAGGGTCACGCGCTGGCCGTCGTAAAAGATCTCGCGTTCGGAGCGAGCACTGGATATCAGGGCACGCAGCCGCTCAGGACGATCGACATCCAGTACGGCCTTCGCCGTATGCTGCAGTTTCTGGCCGTCGGCAAGCACCCGCTCGCCCGTCAGTTCGGTCGAGACCTGAAAGCGCTTCAGGCTCAGCAAATAAACACCCATATCCTTCAGCGCCTGGATGGCCGCCGGATCGACCGCGTCTGCGGATGCCTGCGCAGGCGCGGCCGGGGTATCCGTCTGGGCATGCAAGACGGAGGGTGCTAGCGAGATTGCCAGCAGGCTTTCCATCATGCACTTTTCTTCATTCAGCCAGCCGTTCTGCACGGCGGCCTTGAGCATCGCGTATTCGCCCGATACCTGATAAGCGTAAGTCGGCACGCGGAAGGTGTCTTTCACGCGGCGGATCACGTCCAGGTAAGGCATGCCTGGCTTGACCATGATGATGTCGGCGCCCTCTTCCAGATCCATGGCTACTTCCTGGATCGCTTCGTCCAGATTGGC
>NZ_RJTZ01000269.1:0-1804 GCF_024343515.1 Aquitalea sp. S1-19
TGCGCCGTTTCTATGGCGCCGCGATGCTCAATGCGGCGCAGAGCGGTCAGAAGCTCTGGTGCCTCGATCTGGGCAATGGGACGCTTGCCTATCCATGGGAAAATGTCGCGCTCGAAACGGCGCATGGTCTTGTCTGCGTGGCCTGCCGTCCAGGTTGGCAGGTATTTGGAAAACCACTCGCGGGCGATAACCTCAAAGCTATTTTCGGCTTGCTGTGCCTTGGTGGCTTTTTGTACCTTGCGGTTGATGCCGGGGTCGATGCCTTCGGCAAGCAGGCGGCGGGCTTCGTCCCGGCGGTTGCGCGCATCTTTCAGGCTGATTTCTGGATAGATACCAAGTGCCAGTGTTTTCTGTTTGCCATCGAAACGGTAAGAGAGCCGCCAGTATTTCCCGATGCAGTTAACGAGCAGATGCATGCCTTTTTCGTCGGTTAGCTTGGCTGGCTTTCCGTTGTCGTTGGACTTGGCGTTCTTGCAGGCTGTGTCGGTCAGAGGCATTTGTTGGTACCTGTGATCTGTTGGTACTGGGAACCAACAGGAATACCAACACCGGCGTTGGCATGTCTAGAGATGTTATGGCACATCGTGAGACATAAAAAAACCCCGAGAGGCTTATTTCTCGGGGTTCTTGGTGTTTCATGACACGTCATGAAACGGTAGTTTGGTGGGGCGGCGACTATCACAAAACACCTTACAAGCATTGTCTTTAAAGGATTTGTGTAATTCTATTTTTAAAAATACCAACATAAATACCAACAAGAAATGCATGCTGCGCTGGATCGCAGGGTCTTGCCTGTGTACGGCGGCGCGGCCGCTCAAGAAATCAAAGTGGCTCCGGCGTAGACCGACTGTGGCGCTGGCCGGGCATCAAAAATAAGCTTGGTGTTAACGGCGGCACGCAACGTGCGTGCCTTGCCCGGATTTTGCCCGATAGTTGTCTCTTGGCTGGCAACAATTCGGCCTGCTATCGGCCACGTTATTCTGCTGGGCAGGGGACTTGTTGAGTCTGACAAAATCCGTGCCTGTAAGTTACGCACCCGCGCTGGCAGGATGTTGGTTCTCCTCGATTACTTTGTCTCAACTCTGTTTCGGCCACGTTCTTTGGCTGCATAAAGTGCTGCATCTGCTCGCGACACAATATCCTGACCCTGGTTCTCAATCTGAAAACTGGCGACCCCAAAGCTGGCCGTCTTGTGTCCGACGACCGAAAATTTGAAATCTTGTATTTTTTTGCGGAGATTTTCAGCCAATTGGTAGGCACCTGCACTGTCTGTGTGAGGGCAAATTATTAGAAATTCTTCTCCCCCCCAGCGTCCGACAACGTCAGTTTTGCGCGTGCTGGATTGCAGCAATTGGGCAATCTCGACCAGTACACTGTCCCCGGTCTGGTGACCATGTACGTCATTGGTATTTTTGAAGTAATCCACATCAATCATGATCAGACTGAAAGGTTGTCCACTACGCTGCGCGCGCATGCTTTCGGACGCTAGTGTTGCATCCAATTTCATGCGATTGAACAGGCCGGTCAGCCGGTCGGTGATGGAAAGCAGTTCCAATTGCTTATTGAGTGAATTAAGTTTCCGGTTCCAAGTAAGTACAAGCAGCATGATGAGACCTCCACCGACAATGACTAGCCAGACCAACGTGTAATCGATTCCGCGCTGAACATTGACCGATACATGCTTGTTGGAAATAGCCTCACGCTCCTGTGATGTTAGCGTCTTGACTCCTTTGTCGAGAATGTCGCGTAATATTTTTTCGTCCTTGATGACCCCGATTCGCAGTTTGTTGGTGAAATCGGGGAC
>NZ_RJTZ01000027.1:0-34451 GCF_024343515.1 Aquitalea sp. S1-19
AAGACGAGGAAGGGAAAACCTTCTGGAAGAGCATTTTTTTTCGGCATGCTCGCGCCGTGATGATTGGAGCCGTTGCATTGTGCGCGGCAGGCGGCATGCCACAAGAGGCGCACGGTGGTGGCAAACACCATGACATAAAGCCACATTATACGAAACAGAAGTAAGTTTCTTGGCGTTACGTAATTCTTGGGTTTTCTGTGATATTTACTGCGACACTTCACTGAACAATCTTGTAAGTTTTTATTTTTGTCTGTTGGAATTTGTTGCATGAATACGCGAGCACGCTGTGCGCATGCTTTTCGATGTCATCAAGGATCAGGCAGTTGCCCAGTGCGTATTTTGCCCAGGGGGGAACTGAACCGCCGCATCAAGTCATAAGCTGGCTTTGAACCTTCTGCCGACAGCACTGAGGACTGCTACGGCAATGCGCAGGCGAAAATCATCAACGGCCTGTACAAGGACGCTGAAATGGGTTTCGTGGTTCAATCATCACCGGTTTGCAGATGCCTCTCGGTTACATTCCGCCAGCAGAGGCTGAAGCAAACTACTATCGCAGTTTGAGCGATCAGGCCATGCCGGCCTGACTCACAAGAGCGCAGGTAGAATATGTGCGGGTAGGACTCTACCCGCTTAGTGGCGATTCGAGTCCCCTGCCCTGTTGCGCTTAACGATTTAGCCAGGCATTGAAGCGCATCTCCAGTGCCTGGCCATGCTTGACCCAGAAAGCACTGTCTATAGGTGTGGCGTGAGCCAGATTGGCAGGCGCTGTCGGCATACGCACAGCCGTCTCCGCGGGGAGTAGTTGCAGCGCCGACAAGCGGGTCGGGCCGTAATCGATATAGCTGGCGTAGTTTTTCTGGTTTTCCGGCTGACTGGCAAAAACGACAAAGCGGGTCGCATTGTCGGTGTCGGCTCCCTTGGGAATGGCCCAGTAGTTGAGGTTGTAGATATTGTCGTTCCACATTACGCGTAGCTTGGGCCAGTCCTTCTGTGCTGCGGTGATGCGGCCGTTATAGGCTACGCTCATCACGACCTGATCATAAGCCAGCATATTGGCCGGTTGTGCCGGTGACTCCCACCAGACGATATGCGGCTTGAGCTGTGACAGTTTTTTGAAAGCGCGATCCACACCGGCAGGCGTCGCCAGTACCTGGTAGACATCGGCCGGGGGCACACCATCGGCCATCAGGGCAAACTCCAACGTATAGCGTGCACTTTGGTGCATGCCGCGCTTGCCGGGTATACCTTTTACGTCCCAAAAGTCCCGCCAGTTTTTCGGTACGCGCGCGACATGGTCGGCGTTGTATGCCAAAACGGCAGACCAGCTGAAGATACCGACTCCACAATCGGTGACGCTGCCGTTGACGAAATCTGCCGGCATGCCTATACGGCTCCAGTCCAACCGGGTAAGTTGTCCTTCACTACAGGCGCGAGCAAGCTCCGGGGAGGAAAGCTCCACCACGTCCCATTGCTTAGCTGGTTTTTTAGCCTGAACAATCTCGCGGTAATAGTCACCGTTGTAGTCACCGCCATTGACGACTATGCCGCTGCTGTTGTGAAAGGGTTGGTAAAATGCAATCTCCTGTGCTGCCTTGTTGGCACCGCCGAATGACAATACGTTAAGTTCCGCAGCTTGCGCGTGGCTCACCCATGCACTGGTTAGCACCAGAATCAGGCCTCGAATATGCATATCCCCTCCTAGCTTGCGATTGTTTTATGGCTTAGGCGTTTTTAAACGAAGTTAGCTGAAGCATCAAGCAAATCAAATATCCAAAGCTGCTGCATGCCCCGCTCGCAGCGCACCTTCTATAAAGCCCAATGTGGCCGCATCGCCAGCCAGTCTGACATCCAGCCCGGCCTGCTCCAGTTGTAGCGCCAGTGTATTGTCCGCCTGCGCTCCCGTTGCCAACACCACCGAATCGGCCTTTAGCCTCGCTTCTCCTTGTGCGGTATGGTAAATGAGGGTGTGGCCATCGATCAGCGACACGGTCGCGCCTGCTATCAGGGTCACCCCATGTTCATTCAGTTCATGCAGCACGCGCCAGCGGCGCACGATAGATAACTCTTGGCCGAAGTAGCCCTTTTCCTCCAGCACGGTCACCTTGCGTTTACGCGCCAGCAAAAACTCGGCTAACTCCAGCCCGACCAGGCCGCCACCGATAATGACTACATGCTCACCCAGGGGCATCCATAGATGACTGAGTTTCTGCAGCGCGGCACTGCTATCGGTCACGCCGGACAAGCTACCCGCTTTCATCATGACACGCTGCGGCAGTGACAGCTTGCGCCTGGCGACTTCTTCAGCGCCATCGCCGGTCAGCAGCGCCCGAAGTTCATCGCCACTAAACACATGCGACTGCCCAACGCCAGCAAGAGCAGGCGCTGCGCGGCGTGCACCGCTAGCGACAATGACGGTATCAGGCTGCAAGGCCGCGACCGTCTCGGCGCTAGCTTCGAACTCCAGGCGGATATCGATGGGCAAGGCCCGTACTTCATGCAGCAGATAATCCAGCAGTTTGCCGTTTTCCGGGTAAGCCAGCGCGGCAAAAAACAATGTACCGCCCAAGCGCTTGGCTTTTTCCAGCAGCGTGACGCGATGACCGCGCAAGGCAGCACTGCGCGCCGCCTCCAGACCGGCGGGGCCGCCGCCGATTACGACGACATGGCGCGCTTGCCCGGCCAGTGTGGTGGCTAGCTTGTACTCGTGGCCGGTTTGCGGGTTGACCGCACACTTGACGCGCTCGTTGATGAAAATCTGGCTGACACAGGCATAGCAATAAATACAGGGGCGGATGGCTTGTTCCCGGTTCTCGATTAGCTTGATCGGCAAGTCGGGATCAGCCAGCAGTTTGCGCCCCATGGCGACAAAATCGCACAGACCCGCTTCGATCGCGCTATTCGCTTCGCCAGGCTCCAGCCGGCCTACCGCAATTACAGGGACACCGATGGCGGCTTTGATTTTTCCGGTCAATGGCAGCAAGGCGGCGGGGCTTTGCATCAGCGGCGCAACCGTAAAATTGGCCCCTTTGCGGGTCGAGGCATAAGCCGAGACATGTACCGCATCTGCACCCGCTTCCTCGGCCAGGCGCGCAGCAGTGACCGCATCTTCTTGGCTGATACCGCCGTCAAAATCGATTTCTTCACCGTCAAGCCGCACCCAGACAGGAAAGCCTGCGCCGCAGCGCGCCTTGACGGCACGTATCACTTCGCACATCAGGCGGGCACGCTTAGGCAAGCTGCCGCCATAGTCGTCGTCGCGCAAGTTGGTGTAAGAAGAGAGAAAGCCGGCAATGATATAGGTGTGTCCGGCGTGAATTTCGACGCCGTCAAAACCTGCCTGTTTGGCCCGTAGTGCTGCAGCGGCGAACCATTCGACCATCTGGGCAATATCGGCGTAATCCATCACGCGTATTCTGGGCGCACTCTTGATCTGGTTACTGATAAAGCCGGCCTTTTCCTCCGGGGTGAGCGCCGCCATCATGTCCGAACTTTGCTGTTTGGGCATGGAGGGAACCCATAACTCGCGCCCATCAACCAGATCGCGAATGGCAGTCTTACCTGCGTGTTGCAGTTGCGCTGCAATTTTGCCGCCATGGCTATGCACGCGGCGGGCAATTTCGGCCATGCCCGGAATAAACCGGTCGTCTGACAAGCCAACCTGATACGGCTCGGCTGTGCCTGCCGGAAAAGCCACCGACACCACACCCATAATCAATAGCCCGGCCCCGCCTTTGGCGCGCGCCTCGTAATAAGCCTGGATGCGTTCACCGCAACTGCCGTCATGTTCGGCAAAGTTGGAACCCATGGGCGCCATCATCATGCGGTTTTTCAGTTGCAGCGTGCCGATACGGGCGGGCGAAAGTAAGGCGGGATACGCACTCATCGAGGGCTCCTGGCTTGAATCTGGATGCGCCGGCTTGGGGTCGGCAGTATGGTAAGGCAATGTCGTCCTTAGCCAGAGGCCATACATCGTCCATATGGAGGGTGTCACCTGCCTGGCACGCTTACAAAATGGTCCGGCATCCAAATAAAGGGGACAGCATGAAAACCATCGTGATCACCGGTAGCGCCTCGGGTATTGGTGCCGCAACCGCACAGCACTATAGCGCGGCAGGCTACCGTGTTATCGGCATCGACCTTAGGGGAGCCGATATCGAAGCCGACCTCTCCTGCGCAAGCGGACGAGACAAGGCCATCAGTGAAGTACTACAAAGAAGTAACGGTCATGTAGACAGCCTGATTTGCTGTGCCGGCCTTGGCGGCAATCACCCCCCGGCTTTGGTCGCCTCGGTCAATTACTTCGGCGTCACAGCTTTGCTGGACGGCCTATTCGAGGCACTGCGCGCCTCAGGCGGTAATGCCGTAGTGGTCGCCTCGGTAGCCGCGACACAGGGCAACTGGGACGGCCACCCGTTACGCGAGGCTTTTTTAGCCGGCAATGAAGAGCAGGCCCGCACTTTGGCCACCGATGCCGGGCATGGCATGCTGGCTTACGCAGCCTCCAAACATGCCATCGTCTGCCATATCCGCGCCCAGAGCAAAACCTGGGGCGAGGCCGGCGTCCGCCTGAATGCCGTAGCGCCCGGCGCGGTAGAAACGCCGCTTTTGCAGCAAAGCATGGATGACCCGCTGATAGGCAAAGCGACACGCGATTTTTTGCCGCCATTGGGGCGACGCGCACAACCTGCCGAAATCGCACAGGTGATTGCCTTTCTCGCCTCCGATGCAGCCACCTATGTGCATGGCAGCTTGCTGGTAGCCGATGGCGGCATCGATGCCATGTCGCGGCCGCAACGTTTTTAAGCCAAACCGGGTTTGCCTAGTCCATTTCAGGGAGGCCAGTTGTGCCGTCTAGCGGCAACATCCCTCCTTGTAGTAGGTCTTTACTGCGATACATCCCGTGATGGAGGATAAAGATGACTGATATGGCGATCTCCCTGGAGCTGCCCGTATTCAAAAGCGAACTGCCGACCCGCTTTGCCCGCGGCTGGCACTGCATTGGCGTTGCTGCCGACTTCCATGACGGACAGGCGCATACGCTGAACCTGTTCGGCACCCGTCTGGCCGCCTTTGCCGACAGCAAGGGCCAGGTGCATGTGCTGGACGCGTACTGCCCGCATATGGGCGCCGACCTGTCGCGCGGCACAGTTGAGGGCGACTTGCTGGTCTGTCCTTTTCATCACTGGCGCTTCGGTGCGGACGGTAAATGCAAGGAAGTACCGTACTGCAAACGCGTGCCGCCCAAGGCCAAGACCCGCCGCTGGCTGACCTGCGAGGAAAACGGTCTGCTGTTTGTCTGGCATAACGCCGAGGGCAAGGCACCGGCAGCGGCGGTGGTGATCCCGCACCTGCCTGAGCTGGACAGCGACGAATGGTCGAGCGACTGGATGCTGGACACGCTGATCATCGATACCAACCCGCGCGAACTGGTCGACAACCTGGCCGACGCGCAGCACTTCGGTCCGGTGCACGGCTCGCCGACCAAGTATTTTGCCAATGTGTTCGAAGGCCATATCGCGCAGCAGATCTTCCACGGCGACTCCGAGCGTCTGGGCGGCGATCTGGTGGCCGAATCGGCGTACTACGGCCCGGCCGTGCACCTGACACGCATGCGTGCCGAGTTTGACGGCCGCGTGGTTGAATCGATTCTGCTCAATGCCAATACACCGATCACCCAGACCAGTTTCGAGCTGCGTTTTGGCGTGCTGGTAAAAAAGCAGCCTGACTGGAGCGAGGCGCAGAACGCGGAGCTGGCACGCAATTATGTGCAGCAGAACCGCAACTCCTTCTATCAGGATGTGGACATCTGGAAGAACAAAATCCGCGTCAACAACCCGGTGCTGGCCGAAGGCGACGGCCCGGTCTACCAGCTGCGAGAATGGTACGAGCAGTTCTTTATGGATGAGAACCAGGTGCCGGCCAAGCTGGCCGAACGCGTCGAGATCGTGACGTGGGACAAGCGCTAAATTGAATAACATAAAACCGGCCTCGGCCGGTTTTATGCTTTTGCTGCACGGCAGCTTACCTTCGTTGCAGGTGTTCGCAATGTACTAAGCCAAACAAGAAAAAGGCAGCTTGCATCTGCCTTTTTGCTTTGTGAGGTTGCCGGAACCGGCAAATTAGCCTGCCTGTGGCTGGCCCTGCGCACTGACGCTATTGCGCATGATACGCACCCGTTCGGTTTGGTGGCGCACGCCGGTTTTGCTGAAGATAGAGTGCAGATGAGCACGCGCGGTGTCGTGGCGTATACCCAGTTCCTCCGCCGCCTCTTCGTGCCACAATCAATGCTGCCTGTTTTTTAGGCGGCCCATCCCGAGCATTGCCAGGCAAGCCCTTCCCGAGTTTATCCACAAGCCACCCCCAGCTTTGTCCGCGAGTACGGTGGATGAGTCGGCGCATGGCAAAAGGGATGGCGTGCGCTGCATGACGTCCTCCCATTAGTGCGTCAGAGTTTGCCATTTAGCCCACGCCATCCCTGGCTCAGGTTTGACCCGCCTGTTGTCCGCTAACTGCCCCACACTTTTTTGGCGGGGATGGCGACACCCAGCAAACCCTGTATTGCCGTCGCGATGCCATCGACCGGGTAGGCCTTGCCCCCGTTGCGCGCCTCCGGCCCCGAGCGCCAGCCGTCGCACACCGATACCCGGTCGCCCTCGATCTCGAACACCTGGCCGCTAACGCCGCGACTGTCGCTGCTTACCAGCCACACCACCAGCGGCGCGACGTTGGCCGGATCGTAGTGGTCGAAGCCGGAGGCAGGTTTTTTCACCAGCTCCGGCATGCCCTGTTCGGTCATATGGGTGCGCGCCGCCGGTGCCAGCGCATTGGCGGTGATGCCGTAGCGCGCAAGCTCGGCCGCCTGCACCAGCGTCAGCGTCGCGACGCCGCCCTTGGCTGCGGCGTAGTTGGACTGGCCGATCGAGCCTTGCAGTCCGGCGCCCGAGGTAGTATTGATAATGCGCGCGTCGATCTGGATACCGTCTTTGCAGAGGTTGCGCCAGCGCTCGGCCAGCACCCGAGAGAGGCAGAAATGTCCTTTCAAATGCACGCGCATCACGGCATCCCAATCATCTTCGGACAGCGACACAAACATGCGGTCGCGCAGGATGCCGGCGTTGTTGACTACGGCGTGTACTTCGCCGAATGCAGCCAGTGCGGCGTCGACGATGGTGCGCGCGCCATCGAGTGAGCAGATGTCGCCGGCGTTGGCCAGCGCCTTGCCGCCACTAGCCAGAATATCGGCAACGACAGCTTCTGCTGCCTCCAGCCTGATATCGTTGACCACGACATTCGCGCCCTCGCCTGCCAGCGCCAGCGCATAAGCGCGGCCCAAACCACCGCCGGCACCGGTGATGATTACGGTACGGTTGTCACATTGCTTCATGATGGGTATCTCCTGTGCCGGATGGCTTATAAACGCTCGATGATGGTGACGTTGGCCTGGCCGCCGCCTTCGCACATGGTCTGCAGGCCGAAGCGCCCGCCGGTGCGTTCCAGTGCGTGCAACAAGGTGGTCATCAGCCGCGCGCCGGAGGCGCCCAGCGGGTGGCCCAGCGCGATGGCGCCACCGTTGACATTGATGCGTGACGGATCAAAACCGGTTTCGATCTGCCATGCCATCACCACCGAGGCGAAGGCCTCGTTGATTTCAACCAGGTCGATATCGGACAACTTCATGCCGCAGCGCTTGAGCGCGTATTCGGTCGCCGGAATCGGCGCGCGCAAGTGCCAGATCGGGTCGTCGCCTCGTACCGACAGATGGTGAATGCGCGCGCGCGGCGTCAGGCCGTAGCACTTGAGCGCAGCTTCCGACACCACCAGCACGGCTGCTGACGCGTCGGCCGTCTGGCTGGATACCGCCGCGGTGATGCCGGGGTAGGCCGGGTCGACCGGTTCCAGCTCGGCCATCTTCGCAAGGCTGGTTTCACGTACCGTTTCGTCAAAATCTAGGCCGTTCAGCGCGACTATTTCGCGCGCAAAACGGCCCTGCTCTGTGGCGTGGCGTGCCTTGGCGTGGCTGTCCAGCGCAAAGGCTTCCATCGCCGCGCGCGACAGGCCCCAGTGGTCGGCAATGCGCTGCGCGGCGTAAAACTGGTTGACCGGCGCGTCGCCAAAACGCGCTTGCCAGCCCCGGCTTTCGGCAAACGGCGTGCTGTAGCCATAGGCCTGGCCTGCCAGCATCGCCGCCGAAATCGGGATGCGGGTCATGGTCTGCACGCCGCCGGCCAGCACCACATCCATGGTGCCGGACATCACTGCCTGGGCGGCGAAATGCACCGCCTGCTGGCTGGAGCCGCACTGGCGATCAATGGTGGTGCCGGGCACAGCCAACGGCATGCCGGCAGCCAGCCACGAGGTACGGGCGATATCACCGGCCTGCGAGCCTATGGTGTCGACACAACCGAATACCACGTCGTCGTAGTCCTCGGCCGGAATCGCGTTGCGAGCGACGATGGCGCGAATCACATGCGCGCCAAGGTCGGCTGCGTGCACATCGGAGAGTGAGCCCTTGCGTTTGCCTGTGGGGCTACGCAAGGCATCGACGATATAAGCTTGGGCCATGGATTTTCCTTATGGTGGATTAACCACGAAACGGTTTAGGCCATCCCCGGCCATCCCCGATATCGGGTTTCGTCAGCGCCGGTTTCAGATAAAGGTCTTGCCCGGACCGATCTCGGTTTCGGGTGCGAACAGCCAGTCAGCGACGCGAGCCTTGTGGAACGCGGCGTCGCCCCATGCCGATGCCAGCGCCCAGATGCGCTTCATGAAAATCTGCAGATCGCACTCCCAGGTGTACCCCATCGCGCCATGCAGCTGGATGCCGTTACGCGCCGCCAGTGCCGCCGCCTCGCTGCAGGCCAGACGCGCCTGCGACACATACACGTCGCGCAAGGGGTGGCCATGTTCGACAGCCCAAGCCGCGCGATTGAACACTGGTTTGGCGAATTCGCTTTGTACCGCCACATCGGCCATATGGTGCTTGACCGCCTGGAAGCTGCCGATGGCCTTGCCGAACTGCTTGCGCTGCGCGCTGTAGTCGATGGAAATGTCGAGGATGCGCTGGGTCAGCCCCAGCAACTGGCCGCAGATGGCAAGGTTGCTGCGGTTGATGAGCTCGCGCCACAGCGCCTCGCCCTGAGCTGCATCGGCCACGCGCGTGCCGGCGCCGGTCTCCAGGCTGGCGCGGTACAGTCGCCGTGCAGGGTCCACACTGGCCAGCGCGCTGACATCGACCGCGCTGCGCGCTACGGCATGAACCTCCGAGTCGGCCCAGGCCAATACCAGATCGGCCTGGCCAGCATCGGCCACCAATGGGTTAAGCGGATGGCTGATGGCAAGTTGCAACTCGCCGGCGGCCAGGCGCGGCAAGGTCGCTTGCTGCAACGATGGCGCATCAGGCAGCGCCGCGATCAGGCAGGTGGCCGGATAGGCGGTATTGAGCGAAGCGTCCGGCACCGCGTAGTAGCCGAATTCCTGGCTTAAGAGTGCCCAGTCGGTGTCGGCAAGCCCCAGTCCGCCAAAGGCCTCGGGCACCGACAGCGCACTGAGCCCCTGCGCGGCGATCAGCTCTTGCAGCTGCGGGCTGATGCCGGCGTCCAGCTCCCAGCCTTCGCGCACGCGCTCTGGGCTGGCTTCGACCATCAAAAGTGCGCGCATGGCGTCGCGAAATGCGCGCTGGTCGTCGGTATAGGTAAAGTCCATTGGTTTCCCCTTTACTGGCGCGGCATGCCGAGCATGCGTTCGGCGACGATATTGCGCTGGATCTCGTTGCTGCCGGCGTAGATTGGACCGGCCTGCGCGAACATGAAGCCCTCCATCCAGCGCCGTGACTCAGGCGTATCCAGTTCGGCGCGGCTGCCCAGAATGCGCAAGGCGGTGTCGTGCAGCAGCAGATCAAGCTCGGACCAGAAAATCTTGTTGGTGCTGGACTCCGGCCCGATCTTGCTGCCCTTTGCCAGCATGGAGACGGTGCGGTAGGTCGACAGCGCATAGGCCTCGGTGGCCGAGATTGCCCGCACCACCGCATCGCGGATGGAGAGGTCGCGGTCGGCAGCGTCGCGATTGGCCAGATACAGTGCGCGCAGGCGGCGCGCAGTTTGCTGGTAGCGCGCAGGCGAGCGCAGCAGCAGGCCGCGCTCGAAACCGGCGGTAGCCATCGCCACATTCCAGCCCTCGCCCTCGGCGCCCAGACAGCAGTCGACGGGCACGCGCACATTGTCGAAGAAGATTTCGGCGAAGCCGGCCAGGCCGTTGAGCTGGCGGATAGGCCGTATGGTCACGCCGGGGGTATCCAGCGGTACCAGCAGATAGGACAGACCATGATGGCGCTGTGAACCGGCTTCGGTGCGGAACAGGCCGAAAATCCAGTCGGCCCAGCGTGCGCGCGTCGACCAGGTTTTCTGGCCGTTGATCACGTAATGATCGCCGTCGCGCACGGCCGTGGTACGGATCGCCGCCATATCCGAGCCGGCACCCGGCTCGCTCCACGCCTGCGCCCACATATCGTCGCAGGCGGCCATGCGCGGCAAGAAGCGCGCTTTCTGCGCCTCGGTGCCGTACTCCATCAGCGTGGGGCCCAAGAGGAACACGCCGTTCTGGTTCAGGCGCAAGGGCGCATCGGCGGCCCAGTATTCTTCCTCGAAGATCAGCCACTCGAACAGGCTGGCGCCGCGCCCGCCCAGTGCCTCGGGCCAGGTGATGCCGGCGTAGCCTGCGCTATTGAGCGTCTTCTCCCAGGCGCGGTGCGCCTGAAAGCCCTCGAAAGTGTCGTAGTCCGGCAGCGCCTCGCGCGGCACATGCTGTTGCATCCAGGCGCGCACTTCGGCGCGAAAGGCGTTTTGTTCTGCTGTGTAGTGCAGGTCCATGGCCAGGCTCCGCTTAAAAATGCGCCGTGCGCTTTTCGACAAAGGCATCCCGGGTCTTGGCCGAGTCCGGGCTCATATACGCCTGCAGGGTAAAGCCCTGCTCCCAGCGGTATTTGGCTTCCAGATCGCCATCCTCGACCCCGTTCAGCGCCTCCTTGGCGATGCTTATCATCGCCGGGCTCTTGGCGGCAATGCGCGCTGCCACCTCCAGCGCGGTGTCCCGCAGCTCGGCCGCCACCACTACGCGCTCAATCGCGCCCAGACGCAGCGCTTCGGGCGCGCCTATCATCTCGCCGGTAAAAAACAGGTAGCGCGTCTTTTGCACGCCGAACATGCGCTGCAGGTGCGCGGCGCCACCCATCGCGCCACGGTCGACTTCGGGCAGGCCGAAGCTGGCGTTGTCAGCGGCGATCACGATATCGGCCGCGCCACAGATACCGATGCCGCCACCGAGCACAAAGCCGTGCACGGCGGCAATCACCGGCACCTTATTGCGGTGCACCGCCTTGAAGGTGGCGTAGTTGCCGGCATTGACCGACACGATCAGCGTGTCGTCGGCCGCCAGCTCCTTGATGTCGACGCCGGCGCAAAAGCCGCGCCCCTCAGCGCGGATCACGATGGCTCGGGTGCGGGTGTCTTCGCCGCATGAGGCGATCTCGGCAGCGAGCGCGTGCCAGCCGGCAGCAGGCAGTGCATTGACCGGTTTATGGTCGATCACGATCTCGGCTACGCCGTTGTCGTGCAAGGTGGTTTGAAAGTACATGGATGCTTCCTCCTGCTGTCTGCCCGTCATGGCGGTGATTTTTGCCATCATCCGGCTAAAAACGGGCAGGCGCGCACTGCAAACGGACTAATCCGCGCCAAACAAGAGGCTGTGTTTCCATGTGTATGAGGGTGGAGGCATGCGATGCGCGCTACATATTAGGCCTCAGGCCATAACACACCATCGGCTCGACTTTGCCAGCGTGTTGGTGGGTTACTCGCATACGGCAACATCCCTCCCCATTGCGCGGATGGCGATAAGGCGCGGCAAAAAATAGCGCCGTAATTTGACATGGGTATATGCAGTCAGTTGTAATGCCGTATTCACGGCTTGCTGCGCAAACGCCGGAACTGCATCACACGGCAGTCCCATCTGAATGTGTATATCCCGTCCTGAATGCATCGATGTGATTGAAAACTCATGCCATGCAGCGATGGCTTGTGCGGTTATACACATGGATCAAAAAGATATGCACCTAGTAGGTGTGTACATTTAACGTTATATTTCAGGAGCCACATGGGCATATTCAAGAACGGGCCGTTTACAGTTCCAAAGCTCTCTGAAGACCACCCATTTTACGGACGCCTAATCGCACGCGAAGCCCAAAATCTCGACTTATTGCCGGATTTTTCTGAAGACCAAGGTTTGTTTATTCTTTCTGACTTCGGCGGAGAACATAAAGGAGCGGATTTTGCAACTTATTCAATTCTAATTTGCTCTGCCGACAAGAGATCTGATTTCGAGTCAAGAACCAAGATTCTGAGGGAGAAATACGGACTAAATAAGCCATGGAAAGAGTTTGGATATAAGGACCTAGGCTACGGACCTATATCTCGCTCTATCGAAGAACTCCTTGAAACTGCAAATAAATTCATTCACGGAGTACTAATAACAGTATCAATAGATCAAAAAATTGAGAGCGTATTTGGCGTAAAAAAGAAAGATGCGCACAATGAAATAACAGAACTCCTTCACAAGAACAACCTTGGTGAATGGAAAGGAAAGGAAGCAGAAAAGCTCCTTAGAGTCTGCCATATAATTGCCGTATTCATGTCCATACTTGCCAAGCCAAAGCAAAAACTTCTGTGGCTATGTGACCACGACGCTATAAATACTGATGGAAAAAGAAGAGATTATTCTCATACCCAATTGGTGCTTAGCCATTGCCTTGCCATGTACAGTAATAATTCATATGACATTTACGGCTTCGCAAAACCTTTTGAGCAAGATGCAGGCACTAGTGATCTATTAAGTCTTTCTGACTTCGCAGCAGGTGTAACACAAGAAATACTTCAATCCAAGCTCAAGCTAAAAAATGTTGAATTCTCAGAAGAGAAAGCGAAATTAGCAAAGTGGATGGGCACGGAAAGTAATTACTTACAAAAAGTAAATCTAGTATTTCTCATGCAGCCAGATGGCGATTGGGGAGTTGGAGTAGTCGACATCCAAGCAAAAATATAACAACTGGTTCAAATCGTTCGCTGCGTTCACTGGGACGGGCTAAAGCCCGCCCCTTAACCAAACGTTATGCACCTACTTTCTAGAAAAGTCACCGCCAAGAAACTTGCTTCAACTAATACAACCCGCCTGACGTGCCGTACTTTCCTGATGCCGCAGCGGCTCCGCAAAACGCGATAGCAGTGCCTCGGCCTGCATCACGATGCCGGCAATCAGCGCCTCGCAGCTGATCAGCTCGTCGATCGCCGCCGCCACCTGCCCGCTGGCCAGCAGACCCTCGTCCGGCACGCCCTCGACCATGGAGCGCTGCAACAGCATGGGCTGGCTGGCCGCCATCACCGTCTGGCTCAAGGCAGCCGGATCTTCCTTCAAGGCCCGCAACAGGGTTTTGACCATATGGGCGTTGCTCATGCCGGTTTCGTTCTGGAAGCGGTGCGCGCTCTTGAGCGCCAGCCATAGCCGCCCCAAGGGGCTGGCCTGCTCCAGCTTTTCCAGCACCGGGTTGCGGATCAGGCGGTGGCGCATGCCGTCGACAGCCAGACTGACTTCGATGCGGCTGACGTCATCGACGGCGACGTACTGCTGCAGTGTCGCGGCCGGAACCGGCGAGTCCGAGGTCATCAAAAAGCGTGTTCCCATGGCGATGCCGGCAGCACCTGCCGCCAGCGCCATCGCCAGGCCGCGCCCGTCGTGAAAACCGCCGGCGGCCAATACCGGCACCTTGACTGCATCCAGCACCTGCGGCAGCAGGATGGTGGTCGGCACCGAGCCGGTATGGCCGCCACCCTCCCCGCCCTGTATCGTCACCGCATCGGCGCCCAGCGCGATCGCCTTTTGCGCATGCTTGAGCGCACCCACAGTCGGGATGCACAGGATGCCCGCATCTTTCAGGCGCTTGATCTGCGCCTTGTCCGGCCCGCGCCCGTAGCTGACGGCCTTGAGGCCATGCTTGATGGCAAGGCCGATAATCTCGTCGGCGTTGGGCTGGAACAGGTGGAAATTGATGCCGAAAGGCGCACCCGACAGCGCCTTGACCCTGAGGATCTCCGGCTCGACCGCTTCCGGACGCAGCGTTGCCGCCGCCAGAAAGCCGAAACCGCCGGCATTGCCGGTCGCTGCGACCAGGCGCGCATCGGCCACCCAGCCCATCGCGGTCTGGATAATCGGGTAGCGGCAACCCAGCAAGCGGGTGATATCGGTATCCAGCAAGCTCATGCCGCGCCCTCCTTGTTGGCCCTGACCATCGCGCGCGCGTCGTAGCCGCCCAGCTTGTCGCCGGACAAGAGCTCGTTGTGGCTATGGGCAAAGTGGTGCCAGGCAAAGGCCGCATCCATACTGGCGCGCTTGCCCATCAGGTCTTCGGCGTGGTTGATTGCCTGCTTGGTCAGCGCCAGCCCCATGCGCGGCATCGCTGCCATCTTCGCCGCCATGCCGGCCACTGTGCCCTCTAGTGCCTCGCGCTCGACCACGCGGTTGACCATGCCCATCTGATACGCCCGCTCGGCGCTCATTTTCTCGCCCAGAAGCAGGAACTCCTTGGCGATGCGCGGGTGCAGTTCGAACGCGTGGGCGAAATACTCGACGCCGGGAATGCCCATGCGTACCACCGGGTCCTGAAAGTAGGCGTCGCTGGACGCCACGATCAGATCGCACACCCAAGCCAGCATCAGCCCCCCGGCGATGCAGGCACCGTGCACCATGGCGATGGTCGGCTTGGGCAGCTCACGCCAGCGCCGGCACATGCCCAAATACACCTCCTGCTCGCGCGCATACAAAAATTCGCCGCCGGGCTTGTTCGTGTGGTCCCACCACAGGGATGCGTTGGCATCAAAGGGCTTGTTCACATCGCGCCCCGGTGTGCCGATATCGTGACCGGCCGAGAAATGCCGGCCGGCACCGCCAAGCACGATGACTTTAACCTCGTCGTCACGCGAGGCGCGCACCAGTGCCGCGTCCAGCGCGTAGGTCATCTGCGAATTTTGCGCATTGTTGAAGCCCGGCCGGTTGAGCGTGATCCACGCCACCTGTTCTTCGACGCGGTACAGCACCGGCTCGTCGGTCTCGTATACCGCATCGTCCGGGCGGGAGACAAAATTCTGGTCGTTCATGTTCGGCCTCGTTTTTTGGTGCGTCATCGCTTGGCTGTGTCGGGGGCGGATGGTGGCTTACGGCCTGCGGCAGTGGTGGGTTACGCCGGCAACGCCGGCTAACCCACCCTACACCGCTATGCCAACCCTGCCCGCTCACAGCGCGGCGCGGTTGGCCGGCGGGTTGCCCTTGATCTGGGAAGCACGCATGTCGTGCGGATCTAGACGGCGGATGATGGCCAGCTCGTCCGAACTTGGCGCGCGCGTTTCGGCCAGATTTTCTACTGCCAGCAAGGGGAAACCGGTCGCCGCCTGCACCTGCTCGAACGTCACACCCGGGTGCAGCGAGATCACACGCACGGCGTGATCCGGACCGCCGAAGTCCATCACGCACAGGTCGGTGATGATGCGCCTCAGATCGACAAAATCGGCCTTCATCCCCTCGCCCCAGCGCGCACGGTTGTAGCCAACGCCGGACACCATGTCGACTTCGCCCGCAACAAAGACGCGCGGGTTGTGGCTGGGCACCAGCATCGAGTTTTTATGGTTGATACTGTTGCCCGGCAGGCCGCGCACCCCCAGCATCGCTGCCTTGGGTTTTTCGTAGCTGCCGATCACCGACAGATTGGTCTGTCCGAAGCGGTCGATCTGGGTCGGCCCTATCATCGCGTGCCGGCGCCCGCCCCAGACGCACTCGAACACCCGCTCGAAACCCATATAACCGGCGTAACGCGGCTCGAAATCGCCACGCGGCCCCAGCGGAATCGGCTCTTCCACCAGGAAGGCTTCGCTGTCGGTCATCAGGAGTTCAGGCGTATGGGTAAGCTTGGCAAGGCTGGCACCCAGGCGCGGAATCACGCCGATGCCTGAGGCGAGAATCTCGCCGTCGCCACGCCAGGCGTCGGACGCGGCCGTGATCATCAGCTCGGCCAATGTGTAGTCAGAATGTTGGCTCATGCGTCTTCCCTCAAAAAACCGGATGTTGCAGATCAAGGAGCCGTGCCGGCAGGCCCGCCTCGTGCCGGTAAGCGGCTTCGCCGCCGGCGATATAGCGCGCGCGGTAGGCGTCCCAGCCCCCCTCCTCGTTAGCTGCCGCCGCATATTCCTTCATATGCGCGAGGTCCCAGCCGTAGTCGGGGTTGTTGAGCGTCGGATGCGCGCCGCCGGGCGCATGTACCACGCCGCTGACCAGATAGCGTTCGAACAGATTGGCTTTCGCCTCGGAGGCGGTCAGCGAGAACTTGTCCTGCAGACGCTCGCAGCTGACAAAGCATGCCTTTGCTGCACGGGCAAACAGCGCGTCGAAGTAGGCATCGCGGCCGGTAATCAGGGTATTGCCCCAGCGGTCGGCGTCATTCACGTGCAGCAAGGCCACGTCCAGATTCAAGGCCGGCATCGCCAACAGCACCTCGCCGTCGTCGTAGGGCGAGGCGATCGTCTTGATTTCGGGGTTTTTCGCCAGCACGTCGGTCGCCAGGCCACAGCGCGTGGGCAAAAAAGGCAGGCGCATGCCGGCGGCGCGCAAGCCCCACTCCAGCATGCCCTCGTCCAGCTCCATCAATTCCAGCGTGCCCGCTTCGCGCGCTTTGCGGTAGAACGGTTCCAGCGGGATCGCGTCCATGGTGACAAAGCCGAACACCAGTTTTTTCACCTTGCCGGCGGCGCACAGCATGCCGACTTCCGGGCCGCCGTAGGCGACCACGGTCAGGTCGGTCACATCCGAGCGCAGGATCTCGCGCACGATGGCCATCGGCTTGCGCCGCGGGCCCCAGCCACCGATACCGACGGTCATGCCACTTTCAATCCGGCCTGCCACCGCTTCGAGCGTCATTTCCTTGTTCATGCCGCGTCCTTTTTTTCGTTGAAGCCGACACTGAAGTCGTGTCCCCAGATGCTGACCTCGCTTGCCTCGAACACCGTATGCCGCTCCCAGTCGCACACCAGTCCGCCGTAACCGTATTCGAGTGCGAAGGTCGACGGCGTCTGCATGTAAAAGGAGGTCATCTTGTCGTTCAGGTGCTGGCCCAGCGTCGCCATCTGCTTGACGCCGTGTTGCTGCATGCGGTCGTGGGCACGGCCGACATCGCTCATGCCCGGCACTTCCAGCATGATGTGCACACAACCCTCGGGCGACGGAAAACCGGCCAGCGCCAGGCTGTGATGGCGGCCGTTGGCGCAGTGCAGGAAATGGATGGGAATGGCCGGCGCCGACGGGTCGGGACGGAAGTTGAAGATGTCCGACACGCCAAAACCCAGCACCTTGGTAAAAAATTCCAGCGTGGCGTCGAAATTGAGCGCCGGCAGCACGGTGTGCCCCAGCCCCATCTCGCCGGTCACGAAGTGCGGCACGCCCTGCGGCGAGGCAAACGGGCGCGCATCCAGTTGCGGGCCCCAGAAAAATTCGTGACGGTTGCCCGAAGGATCGGTGACCCGCACCAGCGCATTGACCTTGCGCGATGTGCAAAGTGCTTCGTTTGCCAGCTCGAATGAGATACCGGCGCGGTCAAGTACCAACTGCAGTTCCTGGAACGCTTCCTTGCCGGCAAGCTCCCAGCCCGAAGCCAGATAGCGGTCTTCATGACCCTGCTCAACCAGAATGCGGTAAGGGCGCGCATCGAGCTTGACAGAGACCCCGCCCTCGTCCGTCGTGCTTGCCATCGCACCCAACACCTCATGCGCGTAGCGCACCCAGCGCGCCGGGTCGCGACACTGTGCCACCACATACGCCAAAGACCTGATTTCAACCATCACTGCCTCCTCTGCATCGCGATGCCCATGCGGGCAATTGCAAGGATTGTGCGATGGCACGCAAGCGGCAACATCGTCCATCCGGACGGTCTGCGGTATGTGATTCAAGCGTGGCGACTGCAATGCCAAACGATAAGCAGGCGCGTCCAATTACTGGAATGCATCTCTGCACTAGCCTGCCGCATCCGCACCTAAGCCAATCAGACGATTCACCTTGCGCTGACGCGGGTAACACTGACGCGTCAACAGCCAAGGTGAGGCCTTATGCACGTCCATCCTTCCCCCATTCCCGAGGGCCGCTTCGTCACCCTGCCTGACGGGCTCAAGCTGCATTACCACGAAGAGGGCACAGGCTTGCCGGTGCTATGGCTGCACGGCAGCGGCCCGGGTGCCAGCGGCTACAGCAATTTCAAGGGCAACGTGCCGGCCTTTAGCGCGGCCGGCTACCGGTCGCTGGTGCTTGATCTGCCCGGCTTCGGCCTGTCGGACAAGCCGGACAATGTCGATTACGACCTCGATTTTTTCGTGTCCAAGGTGGCCGCCTTTCTCGAAGGCGTCGGCGTGACGCGCTGCGCGATACTGGGCAATTCACTGGGCGGCGCCATCGCGCTGGGGCTGGCACTCAAACACAGCGACATCGTGTCGGCGCTGATTCTGATGGCGCCAGGCGGCGTCGAGGAGCGCGAAACGTATTTCGCCATGCCCGGCATCCAGCGCATGGTCGAGACCTATAGCAAGGGGCCGATGGGGCCGGCTGAAATGCGCCATGTGATGACGCTGCAACTGTTTGACCCGTCGCGGCTGTCCGACGAGCTGATCGCCGAACGAGCCGCCATCGCCCCGTCGCAGCCGAAAAACCTGTTTTCCACCATGCGTGTGCCGAACATGACGCAGCGTCTGGCCGAGCTTGCCTGCCCGGTGTTCGGCTTCTGGGGCCAGAACGACCAGTTCAACCCGGTGTCAGGGGTGCTGAAGTTTCTCGCGCATACGCCCGATGTGCGCTTTACCGTGCTCAACCGCTGCGGCCACTGGGTGCAGGTCGAGCACCGCGAACTCTTCAACCGCCAGTGTCTCGATTTCCTCAAGGAGCAAGCATGCCCACAGCCCTGATTCCGCATCTTGCGCGCGAGCTCTATCGCGCGCTGCGCGAGCGGCAAACCGTGGCCCCGCTCAAAGCGCGCCACCCTTCTATCTGCATCGAGCAGGCCTACCATATTTCGCAGGCCATCCTGCGCCTGCGCGAAGGCGACGGCGAGCGCGTAATCGGCAAGAAGATCGGCGTCACCTCCAAGCCGGTGCAGGACATGCTGGGCGTGCACCAGCCCGACTTCGGCTTTTTGACCGACCGCATGCAGCTCGCTGATGGCAGCACGGTCAGCCTGTCCGGCACTGGCCTGATCCAGCCGCGCGCCGAAGGCGAGATCGCCTTCTTCCTCAAGCACGACCTCACCGGCCCCGGCGTCACACGCGAGCAAGTGCTCGCGGCCACCGCCTGGGTCGCTCCCTGCTTCGAGATCGTCGACTCGCGTATCGCCAACTGGCAGATCGCGATCGAGGACACCGTCGCCGACAACGCCAGCTGCGGGGTGTTCGTGATCGGGGACGCACGCGTGGACCCGGCCACGCTGGATCTGGCGGCCTTGCGCATGGACATCGAGAAAAACGGCGTGCACGCCGCCAGCGGCCTGGGGTCGGCCGTGCAGGGCCACCCGGCCGAAGCGGTGGCATGGCTGGCTAACACCCTGGGCGAATTCGGCATCGCGCTCAAGGCCGGCGAAGTGATCCTGTCCGGTTCACTCGCCCCCTTGCTGCCGATTGTCGCCGGCGACCGTTTCAGCATGCAGATCGAAGGGCTGGGCGGCGCGTCCATCGCCTTTAGCGAATAAGCCCTCACGGCGACAAGGAGAAAACCATGAACAAGATCAAGTGTGCGCTGATAGGCTCGGGCAATATCGGCACCGACCTGTTGTACAAGCTCAAGCGCAGCGAAGTGCTGGAGCCGGTATGGCTGGTCGGCATCGATCCCGACTCCGAGGGTCTGGCGCGGGCGCGCGAGATGGGCATCAAGACCACCGCCGATGGCATCGCAGGCCTGCTGCCGCATATCCAGACCGACGATATCCGCATCGCTTTTGACGCCACCAGCGCCTATGTGCACAAGGCCAATTCGGATGCATTGACCGCGCTGGGGGTCAAGGTCATCGACCTCACCCCGGCCGCCATCGGCCCCTATTGCGTGCCACCGGTCAACCTGGCGGCACATCTGGATGCCAACGAGCCCAACGTCAATATGGTGACTTGCGGCGGGCAGGCCACCATCCCCATGGTGTACGCGGTCAGCCGCGTACAGAGCGTGGCCTACGGCGAGATCGTCGCTACCGTGTCCAGCCGCTCGGCCGGGCCCGGCACGCGCAAGAATATCGACGAATTCACCCGCACCACCGCAGGGGCGGTACAAAGCGTGGGCGGCGCGCGCGAAGGCAAGGCCATCATCATCCTCAACCCGGCCGAGCCGCCTTTGATCATGCGCGACACCATCCACTGTCTGACCGACAAGGCACCGGACGAGGCGGCCATCACCCGCTCGGTACACGCGATGGTCGATGCGGTGCAAAAGTATGTGCCCGGTTATCGCCTGGTCAACGGGCCGGTATTCGACGGCAACCGCGTCTCCATCTATCTCGAAGTCGCAGGTCTGGGCGACTACTTGCCGCGCTACGCCGGCAATCTCGACATCATGACCGCTGCCGCCGCCAGCACCGCCGAAGCCTTCGCGCGGCGCATGCTGAAAAACGCCAAACTCGCGACTGTTTAAGGAAGACTGCCATGAACCTTTCCGGCAAGAAAATCACCGTCCACGACATGACACTGCGCGACGGCATGCACCCCAAGCGCCACCAGATTTCGCTTACGCAGATGGTTGACATCGCACGCGGGCTGGATGAGGCCGGCGTGCCGCTGATCGAAGTCACCCACGGCGATGGCCTGGGTGGCGCCTCGGTCAACTACGGTTTTCCGGCGCACTCGGACGCCGAATACATCGGCGCCGTCGTCGAAACCGTCAAGCAAGCCAAGGTATCGGCGCTGCTTCTGCCCGGCATCGGTACCGTCGATCACCTGAAAATGGCGTTCGACCTGGGGGTGAACACCATCCGCATCGCCACCCACTGCACCGAAGCGGACGTGTCCGAGCAGCATATCGGCGCCGCGCGCAAGCTGGGCATGGATACCGTCGGCTTTCTGATGATGGCGCACATGAATACGCCCGAGGGCCTGGCGCGCCAGGGCAAGCTGATGGAAAGCTATGGCGCCAACTGCATCTATATCACCGATTCGGCCGGCTATATGTTGCCGGACGACGTAAAGGCGCGCATCGCTGCACTGCGCGCCGTGCTGGACCCGGCCACCGAGATCGGCTTTCACGGCCACCACAACCTGGCGATGGGCATCGCCAACTCGCTTGCCGCCATCGAGGAAGGCGCAAGCCGCATCGATGCCGCGGCGGCGGGTCTGGGGGCAGGAGCAGGCAATACGCCAATGGAGGTGCTGGTTGCAGTATGCCAACGCATGGGCATAGCGACCGGCGTCGACCTGTTCAAGATCTCTGACGTGGCCGAAGACCGGGTGATTCCCATCATCGATTTTCCGATCCGCATCGATCGCGACGCGCTGACCCTGGGTTACGCCGGCGTCTACGGCTCTTTCCTGTTGTTCGCCAAGCGCGCCGAGAAGAAATACGGCGTGCCGGCGCGTGAAATCCTGCTCGAACTGGGCCGACGCGGCATGGTCGGCGGGCAGGAAGACATGATCGAAGACACCGCCATCAATATGGCGCGCGAACGGCAAGCGCGCGCACAGGCCACCTGCTAAGCCTGCGCCTTGCAGCCCTGCAGCCTGATGGCGCGGGGCTGCTGTACACGATGCCAAATCTCGCGCCAGCCGTGCGCACCTGACCCGGGAGCCTGCCTGATGCCACCCATGACTTCCCAGCTGACCCGCCCGATGTGGGGCGCGATGCTGGCCGCGAGCTTCGCCTCGACCATAGGCGGCCTGCCCTTCAATGCGCTGCCCATCCTTCTGGGTACGCTCTCCGATAGCTTCAGCCTGGGCAGCGCTGCCACCGGACTATTGGGTTCCAGCTGTTTTGCCGGCTACCTGCTGGGCACCTTGCTTGCCGCGCTTTATATGGACAAGTTCAACTGGCCATGGCTGACGCGGCTGTCGGCGCTGGGCGCCGCCGGCGCGCTGTTGCTGTCTTCGCAGTTGCCGCTGTGGTTCCAGTATCCGCTGTGGGCGCTGGTCGGCTTTTTTGCCGCGCTGATGACCTGTCTGGGGCTGCGCATCATGGGTGCGCTGCCGGACAAGGAGCGGGCGCTATCGCTCAGGCTGGCCATCGAACTGGCAGTGACCTCGGCGGTGCTGTTCGTGCTGCCGCCGCTTGTCATCGCCCGCTGGCACTACCCGGGGCTGGTGCTGTCGCTATCGGCCATCATCCTGCTGCTGTCGCTCTCCAGTCTGAAGTTGCCACGGCGCGACGCACTGCCCGGCACCCGTGCCGCTGGTGACGCGCACAGCATCGCCGACTCGCTGCGCCTGCCATGGCCAGCCTTTGTCGCGCTGGCGTGCTTTTTTGCCTACGGCACCGGCCAGATCGGCTTGTGGGCCTTTCTCGAGCGCATCGGCCACAGCCATGCGTTAAGCGCGTCCGAGCTGGGGCTCACCTTTGCCGTGCTCAAACTGCTGGGCGGCGCCGCTGCCGGGTCGCTGATCCTGGTGGGTGAACGTCTGGGCTACCGCTTGCCGCACGGCATCGTGCTCTTGGTGATTGCCGCCGGCCTGCTCTTGATGAGCCAGGGTGGTTTTGCCGGTTTCGCCATCGGCGCCTGGGTATGGGAAGCGGGCTTTACCTGGGGCTGCATTTACCAGACCGCCGCCATCGCCCGGCTGGATGCGTCCGGGCGTTCGGTGATGCTGATTCCGGCGGCGTTTGCACTGGCAGCCATGCTGGGGCCGGGACTCGCCGGCTTTCTGTCTGCCAGCGGCTTTGCCCCGCTTTACCTGCTGGCGGCCACCACTGCCCTGCTGCCCGTTGCCGTTTACACCCTGTTTCTCGCGCGACGCATGACCCAGCCCACCGCCCCGCAAGCCGGCGATGTGGCCCATATCGCCGATGTACTCTGACGCACGACCGAGACACACATTTAGTCTGCCCGGACGATGACCCACACGGCATGCACCAGGCAGTATGATGACAGCAATAAGAACCCGGGAGACAGTAATGACGCAGGCTTACATTTTCGACCATGTGCGCACGCCGCGCGGCAAGGGCAAGAGCGACGGTGCGCTTGCCGAGGTCACCCCGACGGCACTTGCCGCACAAACCCTCAAGGCGCTTGCCACACGTAACGAACTGGACACCCGACAGGTGGAAGACGTGACCCTTGGTTGCGTGGTTGCCGTCGGCGAACAAGGCGGCAATATCGCCCGCATCGCAACGCTGGCCGCCGGGTTTGACGAGTCTGTCCCCGGCGTGCAGGTCAACCGCTATTGCGCTTCCGGCCTCGAGGCGGTCAACCAGAGTGCAGCCAAGGTGATGGCCGGGCAGGCGCAGCTTGTCATCGCCGGCGGTGTCGAGAGCATGAGCCGCGTGCCGATGGGGGCCGACGGTGGCAGCTGGGCCATCGACCCGGCGGTCGCCTTTCACACCCGCTTCGTGATGCAGGGCGTCTCTGCCGACCTTCTGGCGAGCAAATACGGCTACAGCCGGCACGATCTGGACGCCTATGCCGCTGAAAGCCACCGCCGCGCAGCGCAAGCCTGGGCCGAAGGCCGCTTTCAGCGCTCGATCGTACCGGTGACCGACATCCTCGGCCTGACGCTGCTCTCTAACGACGAAACCATTCGTCCCGGCACCAGTGTCGAGAGCCTGGGCGCACTCAAGCCCGCCTTCGCCCAGATGGGCGAGCAGGCCGGCTTTGACGCACTGGCGCGCCAACGCTATCCGGAGGTGGAAAAGGTCCGCCACCTGCACCACGCCGGCAACAGCTCGGGCATCGTCGACGGCGCGTGCGCGCTGCTGATCGGCTCGCTGGAGGCTGGCCGTGCACTGGGACTGACTCCGCGCGCGCGCATCAGAAGCTTCGCCAGCATCGGTTCGGAACCGACCATCATGCTCACCGGCCCGTCATTCGCGGCCGAGCGCGCGCTGAAAAATGCCGGCATGCGCGCAGCCGACATCGATCTGTGGGAGCTGAACGAGGCGTTCTCGGCAGTGGTGCTGCGCTTCATGCAGGCGATGGACGTCGCGCACGACAAGATCAACGTCAACGGCGGCGCCATTGCCATGGGTCACCCGCTGGGTGCGAGCGGCGCGATGATATTGGGCACCTTGCTCGATGAAATGGAGCGCCGTGGAGACGCCACCGGGCTCGCCACCTTGTGCGTCGGTGCCGGCATGGGCATCGCTACCGTTATCGAACGCGTCTGAGAGGGCGGATCATGATTGATTATTTCAAGTGCGAACTGGCCGCCAACGGCATTTTTACCCTGACCATAGACCAGCCTGACAGCCAGGCCAACGTAATGGACCGCCACTTCATCGACAGCTTCCGCCATCATGTCGATGCGGCGCTGGCCGACGCGCAAGTCAAGGGTGTGCTGCTGACTTCGGCCAAGAGCTCCTTCGTTGCCGGCGCTGATTTGAAAACGCTGGAAGCCTCACTGTCCGAGACCCCTGATGCGGCCAAACTCTACAGCGAGTGCCGCGCGTTTTCCGCCTTGCTGCGCAAGATAGAAACCGGCGGCAAACCCTTTGCCTGTGCGCTCAATGGCGCAGCGCTAGGCGGCGGCTTCGAGATCGCGCTGGCTTGCCACTACCGTTGCGCTGCCGACGTCAAAGGCATGATGGTCGGTCTGCCCGAAGTCGGCGTCGGCCTGCTGCCCGGTGCCGGCGGCACCCAGCGCTATTTGCGCATGCTGGGCGTGGCACGCGCCCTGCCCTTGCTGCTGCAAGGCTCGCAGATCAAGCCGGCCAAGGCGCTGGAGATGGGCCTGATAGACGCGCTGGTGCCGGCCGAAGAGCTGCTGGACTGTGCACGCACATGGCTTACGGACTCACCCGACGCAAGCAAGCCATGGGACCGCAAGGGTTTTCGCATTCCCGGCGGGCAAAACCCGCTGGAGCCGGCCATTGCCCAGCTATTTTTGGGCAGCAACGCGTCGGTACAAGCCAATACCTGCCACAACCTGCCGGCACCGCAAGCTATCCTGAGCTGCCTGTACGAGGGCATGCAACTGCCCATGGACAAGGCGCTGGACATCGAGTGCAAATACTTTGTCAGGCTCAACCTCGATCCGGTTGCCGGCAACATGATACGCACGCTGTTTATCAACAAGGGCAAGGCCGACCGCCTGATGCACCGCCCTGACAGCATCGCCAGGCACAAGCACCAGAAAATCGGCGTACTGGGCGCCGGATTGATGGGCGCAGGCCTCGCGCTGGTCGCCGCGCAAGCCGGCATCGCAGTGGTGCTGATAGACCGCGAGCAGGCGGCAGCCGACAAGGGCAAGGACTATGCGCGTACCCGCCTGGCGCGCGACCTTGAAAAGGGGCGCACGACGCAGGACAAGATGGACGCGGTACTGTCCCGCATCAGCGCGACTACCGACTATGCGCTATTGCAGGACGCAAGCCTGGTGATCGAGGCGGTGTTCGAGGACCGCGCGGTCAAGGCCGAAGTCTTCGCCCGCGCCGAAGCGGCACTGCCGTCTTCGGCCATCCTCGCCTCCAACACTTCGGCACTGCCGATTACCGGCCTTGCCGCCACGCTTGAGCGCCCCGGCAACTTTATCGGCCTGCATTTTTTCTCGCCGGTCGAGCGCATGCCGCTGGTCGAGGTCATCAAGGGCCATGAGACATCCGACCATGCACTGGCGCTGGCACTGGATTTTGTCGGCCAGCTGAAAAAAACGCCGATCCTGGTCAACGACAGCCCGGGTTTCTTTACTAGCCGTTTCTTTGGCGCCTTCCTCAACGAGGGCATCACCATGGTGGCCGAGGGCATCTCGCCGGTACTGATCGAGCAGGCGGCGCACCTGGCCGGCTACCCGGTAGGGCCGCTGGCGGTAGCCGACGAGGTGGGGCTGGATCTGGCGCACAAGGGCGCACAGCAGCGCCGGCAGGACGAGGGCGATAACTATCACCCGGGCTCGTCGGTGCCGGTGATCGCCGAGCTGGTCGTCAAGCACGGCCGCCACGGCCGCAAGAACGGCATGGGTTTTTACGAATATGGCGACAGCGGCAAACAGCTGTGGAGCGGGCTTGCCGCCATCTGGCCGCAAAAAACCGAGCAGCCGGATGTCGAGCAGGTGAAAGCGCGGCTGCTGTATGCGCAACTGGCCGATGCCGCACGCACCATGGCCGACGGCGTGCTGTTTGATGCCGCCGACGGTGACGTCGGCGCCTGCCTGGGCGTCGGCTTCCCCGCCTATCTTGGCGGGCCGTTCTCCACAATGGATACCCTGGGTCTGGCTCAAGTAATAGCGCGCTGCGAGCTTCTGGCACGCGAAGTCTCGGCCGAGCGCTTTGCCATCCCCGAGCTGCTGCGCGACATGGCGAAAAACGGCCAGCGCTTCTATGGCAAAAACGCCCTCGTTGCGTCTGCATCGCGCAAGGGAGAGACGGCATGAGCGCGCCACTGAAGGGTGTGCGCATTCTGGACCTGACCCAGCTCTTGCCCGGGCCGATGTGCACGCTGCATCTGGCCGACATGGGCGCCGAGGTGATCAAGGTCGAGCCCGCCAAAGGCGGCGATGCCGCACGCGGCATGGGCCAGGGCGAATTTTCCACCCTGTTCTGCATGCTGTCGCGCAACAAGGGCTCGCTGGCGCTGGACCTGAAAACCGATGCCGGCGTCGCCATCATCAAGGCGCTGGTCAAATCCGCCGACGTGCTGGTCGAGGGCTTCCGTCCCGGCGTGATGGACAAGCTGGGCTTAGGCTGGGCGGCACTGTCGGCCATCAACCCCAAGCTCGTCTATTGCGCGATCTCCGGCTACGGCCAAAGCGGCGCACGTGCTGCACTTGCCGGTCACGACATCAACTATCAGGCGCTGGCCGGCACGCTGGACCAGAACGGCGCGGCCGGGATGGACCCCGTCAGCGGCAACTTCCCGCTCGCCGATATCGCCGGCGGAGCGCTCAGCGCCGCCACCGCCATCTTAGCTGCGCTGTTTGATGTCGCGCGCGGCGGCGACGGGCGTTATATCGATGTGGCCATGGCCGACAGCGCCACCGTGCACAATGTGATGGCGCAAGCCGGCGCGGCACAGGCCAGGACGGCCCCTGCCCGCGGCGAGGATTATCTCTCCGGCGCCCTGGCCTGCTACGGCGTCTACCGCACCGCCGACAACCGCCATCTGGCCGTCGGCGCCATCGAATTCAAGTTCTGGCAGGCGTTCTGCCAGCGCATCGAACGCAGCGACCTGATCGCACAAGGCCATGTAGATGGTGATGCCGGTCGCGCCGCACGCGCCGAGCTGGCCGGCGAAATCGCCCGCCATACCCTGGCTGAATGGACACAGAAAATGGAGGGGCTGGACGCCTGTGTCACCCCGGTACTCAGCACCGAAGAAGCGCGTACCGATGCCCTTAAGCGTGGCGTAGCCTTTGACGGCATGCACCCGGTATTCGGCGCCTACCCCGGCTTTGCCCCACCGTTTCGCATGACGGGCTGCGACTTTGCCATAGCGCGCGAAGCACCTGCGCTGGGCGCGGACAATACGCGCCTGCTGGCTGAAATCGGCTACACGCCACGCGATGCCACCTAAATCCCAATGGAGCCTACGATGACGCAAGCTTCCAGCTACAACCTGGCCGATCTGTTTGAACAGGTCGCTCACGCCGTCCCCGATCGCAGCGCCGTCATCAGCGGCGAAGCCACGCTCAGCTACCGCGAACTCGAAGCGCGCGCCGACGCGCTGGCTGCCCTGCTGGCCCGGCGCGGCATCCGGCGCGGCGACACCGTCGGCCTGTTGCTCTACAACGGCGCCGAATATCTGGCCACGTTTTTTGCCGCCTGCAAGCTGGGCGCGCTGCCGGTCAATATCAATTACCGCTATGTCGGCGCCGAACTGGCCTATGTATTCGACAACGCACGCCTGTCGGCACTGGTGTACGCACCCGCGCTCGCCGACACCGTCGCGGCCATCTTGCCCGACTTTCCCGCCATTCAGGTGGCGCTCTGTTGCGACGCGGCACTCGAGACCGAACTGGCCGCCCCCCACGAACCGGCACCCAGGGATGGTCGCAACGACGACGATCTGATGCTGCTGTATACCGGCGGCACCACCGGCGCGCCCAAGGGCGTGATGTGGACGCACAAGGCACTGTTCTTCGGCGCACTGGGCGGGGGCGATATGTACCGCAAGAGCGGCCAGCCCGTCACCAGCCCGCAGGAATTGGCGGCCATCGCCCAGGCCGGCACGCCTTTGCGCTTCATGCCGGTTGCGCCGATGATGCACGGCGCGGCGATGTGGGCGACGCTGGTCTCGCTGTTTGCCGGCCACACCGTGGTCACCACCACGCAAACCGGCTTTGACGCCATGCATGTGCTCGATACCATGGCGCAGCAGCGGGTCAACATCACCGCCATTGTCGGTGATGCGATGGCGATGCCGATACGTGATGCGCTGGAGGCAAACCCGGACCGCTGGGACTTGTCTGCGGTGTATGTATTCGGCTCGGGCGGCGCTCCGTTTGCCCGGCATCTGCAGGACGACATCAAGCGCCATATGCCCAATGCCCATATGGGCAACGGCTACGGCACCAGCGAAGGTGGCGTGATCGGTCAGGGGCCGCGCCCCGACGGCGAGGGGCTGATGACATTGCAACTGGGGCCGGAACTGGCAGTACTGACTCCGCTGGGCAATGCCCATGTCGCGCCGGGCGAGACCGGCATCCTCGCCCGCGCCGGCCATGTGCCTTGCGGCTACTGGGGCGACGAGAGAAAAACCGCCGAAACCTTTATCCAGCTGGACGGTGTGCGCTACGCGCTGCTGGGGGATGCCGCGCGCCTGGAAGCCGACGGCAGCACCATCACCCTCTTGGGCCGCGGCTCGCAGTGCATCAATACCGGTGGTGAAAAAGTCTTCCCCGAGGAAGTCGAGGATGTATTGCGCCGCCACCCCGACGTCACCGATGTGCTGGTAGTCGGCGTCCCCGATCCGCGCTGGGGGCAGAAAGTCACCGCCGTGGTCAGCCTGCGCCGTGCGGCCAGTGCCGGCGACGAGGCACTGCTGCGCGAACACTGCCGCGACCTGCTTGCCGGCTACAAGCTGCCCAAACATGTTGTGGTGGTGCCCGAAGTCGCGCGCTCGGTTGCCGGCAAGGCCGATTACCGCTGGGCACGCCAGACGGCCGAGAGCACACTGCAAAACGGAGAAAAATCATGAGCAAGGTCTTGACCCGTATCGATGGCCGGGTTCTTTCCATCACCATCAATCGCCCCGAGTTAATGAACGCACTGGACAGCGAAACCCACCGCCTGATGTCCGATGCTCTGGATGCTTACGCAGCAGATGACGAGTTGTGGCTATGCGTGCTGCGCGGCGCCGGCGGCCAGGCCTTTTGCGCCGGCGGCGACATCGGCGCGATGCATGCGGCCGCCAATGGCGGCGAACCCTATGTGGTGCCGACAAGCGGCTACGGCGGTCTCACCAGCCGCTTTGACCTTAACAAGCCGGTGATCGCCGTGGTTGACGGCATCGCCATGGGCGGCGGCTTCGAGATTGCGCTGGCGTGCGATCTGGTAATCGCCGGCGAAAGCGCGCGTCTCGCCCTGCCCGAACCCAAAATCGGCGCCGTCGCCTACGCTGGCGGCATGCACCGTCTGCCGCGCCAGATCGGCATGAAGCGCGCGATGCAGCTTTTGCTCACCGGCGAGACCGTGCGCGCCGCCCAGGCGCTGGACTGGGGCCTCGTCAACGAGGTCGTGCCCGACGCCGAGCTGGACGCTGCGCTCGCACGCTGGACAGCCAAACTGACTGCGTGTGCACCACTGGCGATACGGGCGACCAAGGCCTGCGTCAACGCGGGGCTGGACCTGCCGCTCTCGGCAGCACTGGCGCTGCAGGACACGGGCGGCATCGCCGCGCTGGAAGCCATGCGCGCAAGCCGCGACGTAATCGAAGGCATTGCCGCCTTCAGCGAAAAACGCAAGCCGCAGTGGCTGGGGCGCTGAGCCTCCTCCAAAAGGACGATGAAGCCAGCCGGCACCATGGCAGAATGAAGTGATCAGCCGGGCGACAGACCCGCAACACAGGAGACCAGCATGCCCAGATTGTTCGATCAATGGCGTCAGCACAGCCCGCATTACAACGAGAGCCACGATGCCTGGGGCGAGTCGGTGCGCCGCTTCGTCAGCCGCGAAGTGACTCCCCATATCGATCAGTGGGAACAGGACGGCGAACTGCCGCGCTCGCTACACCAGAAAGCAGCTGAAACCGGCATCCTGGGCATGGGTTTTCCCGAAGTCTATGGCGGTATCAGCGAAGGGCTGGATACCTTTCACGGCATCATGTTCTCGATGGAAATGGCCGAAGCCGCCTCTGGCGGTCTGCTGGCCGGCCTGATGGTGCACTCGGTCGCGCTCAAGCCGGTGATCGCGCTCGGTTCGGAAGAACTCAAGGCGCGCATCGCACCGGCGGTGCTCTCCGGCGACAAGATCATGGCGCTGGCAGTGACCGAACCCTCGGGCGGGTCGGACGTGGCCAATCTCAAGACCCGTGCCGAGCGCGTCGGTGACCATTATGTGGTCAACGGCTCCAAGACCTTTATCACCTCGGGCATGCGCGCCGACTATTACACGGTGGCGGTACGCACCGGCGGACCCGGCGCCGAAGGCGTGAGCCTGCTGCTGATCGAGAAGGACGCACCGGGCTTTAGCCGCACCAAACTCGACAAGATGGGCTGGCACTGCTCCGACACCGCCACCCTGCATTTCGACAATGTCCGCGTGCCGGTGGAAAACCTGATCGGTGCCGAGGGCCAGGCATTTCGCGGCATGATGAAAAATTTCAACGGCGAGCGCCTCGGCATCGCCACCACCTGCTGCGGCTTTGCCATGGTGGCGCTGGAAGAGGCACTGGCCTGGGCGCAGGAGCGCACCACCTTCGGCAAGAAGCTGGTGCAGCACCAGGTAGTGCGCCAGAAGCTGGCCGAAATGACGCGCGAAATCTACGCGTCGCTGGCCTGGGTCGAGCGCTGCGCGGCCGCGATCGACGCCGGGCACGAAAACCCGGCCGAGATTGCACTCTTGAAGGTACAGGCGACGCGCATGCTCGAGTATGTGGCCCGCGAATCCTGCCAGATTCTGGGCGGCGCCGGTTTCATGCGCGGCGTGAAATCCGAACGCATCTTCCGCGAAACCCGTCCGCAGTGCATAGGCGGCGGTACCGAAGAGATCATGCTGGATCTGGCTGCGAAGCAGCTGGGTTATCTGGGATAAAACCGCTAGAGAACGGCGGTCGTGCCCCAAGCGGGTCGGCCGTCTCTGTCTTGCCTGTCACCCCGAGGAGGCTGCATGTCCGCACCCGAACACGCCCCGATGAACCTTGCCAACGCATTTGACGCCATCGTGCATGGGCGCACCTCGACCCGTGCCTTTCTGGCAGAAGCGCTGCCACGCGCCGCTATCGAGCACGCGCTGCATCTGGCCTGCCAGGCCCCATCCAACTGCAATACCCAGCCATGGCAGATTGCCGTCGCCTCGGGCGACGCACGTACGCGCCTGGCACAGGCCATCGCCGGCGAAATGGCCAGCGGGCGCATGGCGCCTGACCTGCCCTACGATGGCCGCTACGACGGCGTCTACCGCGAGCGCCAGAGCGGTGCCGCCGAGGCGCTGTACGGCGCCTGCCAGATTGCACGCGACGACAAGGCCGCACGCAGCCGCCAGTTCATGCGCAATTTCGATTTTTTCGGCGCGCCGCATGTGGCGTTTTTCTTCCTGCCAGCAGGTTTTGGCACGCGCGAAGCCGCTGACCTTGGCATGTGCGCGCAGACCTTCATGCTCGCGCTGACCGCCATGGGTTACGCCAGCTGCCCGCAAACCTCGCTCAGCTTCCACCCGCAGCAGGTGCGCGCCGAGTTCGGCATCACCGAAGCCTGGCAGCTGATGTTCGGCATTTCCTTCGGCCGCGCCGATACAACAGCCGCCGTCAACCAGGCCGCCACCACACGCGACATCGGCAGCTGCGTGCTTTTTGCCGGAGACCGAGATGGATCACTTTGACTATATCGTCATCGGTGCAGGCAGTGCCGGCTGTGCACTGGCAGGCAGGCTGAGCGAAGACAAGAGCGTGAGCGTGCTGGTACTGGAAGCGGGCGGCAGCGACAAAAACCTGCTCGTCGACATGCCTGCAGGCTGGGGCATGACACAGACCCCCGGCCATGCCATGAACTGGTCGTACCAGACCGGCCCCGAGCCCGGGCTGAATGGGCGCCATGTGCCGCTGCCGCGCGGCAAAGTCATAGGCGGCAGCTCCGCCATCAACGGTCTGTTATATGTACGCGGTCAGCGCGAAGATTACGATGACTGGGAAGCGGCCGGCGCCACGGGCTGGAGCTGGCGCGAGGTTGAACCCTATTTTCTGCGCTCGGAAAACAATCCGGCACAGCCTGGCGCCGCGCACGGTCATGCCGGCCCGCTCAAGGTGGCCAATCTGGTTGACCCCTCGCCGCTATCGGCCACTCTGATCGCGGCTGCAGTCGAAGCCGGCATCCCCGCCAGCACCGATTTCAACGGAGATAGGCAAGAAGGCGTCGGCTACTACCAGGCGACGCTGGATGGCGCGCGCCGCTGCTCGGCTGCGCACGCCTATCTCGCGCCGGCATTGGCGCGCGGCAATCTGGCGCTCACCTCGGGCGTCACGGTGACGCGCATCGTCTTCGATGGCCCGCGTGCGGCCGGCGTCGAATACCGTCAAAACGGCGTCTTGAAACTGGCCACGGCCAGACACGAAATCCTGCTGTGCGCCGGCGCCATCGCCAGCCCGCAATTGCTGATGCTCTCCGGCATCGGCCCCAAGGAGCATCTGGCAAAGCATGGCATCCCGACGCGGTTCGATGCCCCGGGTGTAGGCGCCAATTTGCAGGACCATCTGGTGGTGCCGCTGATGTGGCGGCTCAAGGCGGGTCAGGCGTCGATGAACAGCCGCCTCACCGGTGTGGGCGTGCTGCGCGAGGTGCTGGCCTACTGGCTGAAAAAACAGGGCGCGATGACCATGCCGGCGGCCGAAGTCGGCATTTTCTGCAAGAGCTCGCCGCAACTGGCGCGGCCCGATCTGCAGTTCCATCTGCTGCCCCTGTCGGGCGAGCTGGAATCGGCCAAGAAGTCGCTGCATGCTTACCCCGGCTACACCCTGGCACCCAATGTCTGCCGCCCCACCTCGCGCGGCCATATCCGCCTTGCGTCGGCCGACCCGGCCCAGCCGCCACAGATCGTGATGAACTATCTCACCACCGACTACGACATCGACACCACACTGGCAGGCATAGACTGGGCGCGGCGCATTGCCGCCGCCCCTGCACTGGCTGCAGTAACCGAATCCGAGACCTACCCCGGCGCGGCCATCCGGGAGCGCGAAGACTTGGTGGCGTTTGCCAGACGAAGCGGCACCACTGGCCACCATCCGGTCGGCAGCTGCCGCATGGGCAGCGATGAGGCTTCCGTGGTCGATACCGAGCTTAGGGTACGCGGCGTCAGCGGCCTGCGCGTGGTCGACGCGTCGGTGATGCCGCTGTTGATTTCCGGCAACACCAACGCCACCGCGATCATGATAGGTGAGCGCGCAGCCGAGTTCGTTGCCAAGGCGCGCCGTGCCCGCCTCAAAACTGGCGAGAAACACAGTGCCTCCATGACCCCCAGCCCTGCCGCCGCTCTGTAACGGCAAGATATACGCATGGCACAAGTCCCCGCCATGGCCGCCGGGGTGCGTAAACGGCAATTCAGTGCCGGCAAACGGCTGAAAACGGCGCCACCGTGGGCCGAACGGCGTCCCCTCTACAGAAGGCCTGACATGCAGCCACAGCAAGCACAAGACATCGCCCCGGCACTGAGTGCCTGGCTCGCCCAGCGTCACGGCGGCAGCGCACGCATTCTGGCACTTCACCCGCCGGCACAGGGCTATTCCAACGAGACCTGGCTGCTTGATGCCGAACTCGGGCCGGAGACCAGACGCCAGAGTCTGGTGCTGCGCCTGGCTCCAACAGGGGTCGGCCTGTTTCCCGGCTACGATCTGGCGCTGCAGTACCGGGTGATGGCGGCGCTGGCAGACAGCCCCGTGCCGGTGCCCGATCTTTATGGCTTCGAGGATGACGCCTCCGTGCTCGGGCGGCCGTTTTACCTGATGCAGCGGATCGAAGGACGGGTGCCAAACGAGAACCCGCAATACCATATTCAGGGCTGGCTGGCCGAACTTGACGCCGACAGCCAGCGCCGCCACTGGTTTGCCGGCATAAAAACCGCCGCGC